>JBBIQF010000133.1:0-5422 GCA_037442445.1 Planctomycetaceae bacterium | reverse complement strand
GCCGAAAACCCTGCAACCCCCCCTCGATTGAATATCCCGCAGACGACCGGCCACCGTCAAGACAAACGGCAAGGCGGCCAGGCGATTGCCGGAGATTACCGTGGGGTTGGCCGCTGCGGGACGCCCCCTCATGTTCGGGCCGATACCACGTGTGGCGAGTATCCCCTTGCCGAGGGGAGAGGCAAACGCTCGGCCTGCACGGCGCTTCGTACCGCCGCGGCGCCCAGACTGTGGCCGAGATGTCCGCCGGTGGCCCGGCACAAAGCTCATGATCTTCGGTTTCCCAAAAAGACCAACTCGGTCCGCTTGGGAAACCAAGCTGGCCATTCGGCCCAAGCGGCGCGCGGATTGGAACAGGTTAGTCGTTGGCCGTCAAGGAGTTACGTGGTGCGGTGCGATCGCCACTCACTCCGTGTGGCAGCCCCTCTGGCGGCCAATCGCGAGAGATTCTTGCCCGGCCTTTGGCCCGTGCGTAGTCTTTGCAGGCAGAGACAACCCGAACGACCACCAACAGGAGGGATGCGATGATGGAAGAGCACCGAGTTTCGCGCCGTGCATTGTTGCAATCGGCCGCCACACTGGCCGCCGCGCCACTGGCCATTGGAGCCGCGGAGTTGGCCGCGGCAGCCCCGACCGAGCCGTTCACGCTCCCCAAGCTCCCCTGGGCCGAGGATGCCCTGGCGCCACTCATGTCGGCCGAGACCATCCAGTACCACTACGGCAAGCACCACGCCGGCTATGTGGCCAACCTCAACAAGATGGTGCCGGGAACCGAGTTTGCCGGCCTTTCGCTGGAAGACGTGGTTCGCAAGGCCAAGCTCGATAGCCCCCTGTTCAACAACGCCGCACAGGTCTGGAACCACAGCTTTTTCTGGCAGTGTCTGACCCCCAAGGGCGGCGGCCAGCCCGAAGGACGCCTCGCACAGGCCATCGACAAACACTTCGGCTCGTTCGCCAAGTTCCAAGCCCAGTTTACGGATACGGCCCTGAAGCTCTTCGGCTCGGGTTGGGCCTGGCTCATCCAGGACAAAGAAGGCCGGCTGGTGATCGAAGGAATGCCCAATGCCCACACGCCCCTCAAAGACGGCCGCACCGCCCTCTTGACCTGCGACGTGTGGGAACACGCTTACTACATCGACTACCGCAACGCCCGGGCCAAGTTCATCGAGGCGTTCTGGAAACTGGTCAACTGGGGGACGCCGGCCAGCCGCCTGGCGTGATGCCCGCGCGCCAAGAACGCGCCGCCGGCTAGCAGCAGGGACCACGGAGCAGGGAGCAGGGAGCCCGGAGCAACAACGCGCTCCCGGGTTCATCCCGGTGGTCCGAGCGGTGTCCGATGGGCTTCGCGCCTTATTCGTTGGTCATTGGTGCTTGGTCATTGGCCATTCGTCATTCGACATTTGACTTTCGTCATTCGTCATTGGCCACGCCCTGTTTATGGCCGCTCGATGACCGGCGCAGTCGCCACCCGCGGCCGGATGGGCAGGCGCTCGATGCCCGGGAAGTCCGGGTCGCCCAAGGCGCGGATTTCCGGCTCGCCCATATACACGCCGCAGGAGTCCACCCAGGCGATGAGCCGCCACAGGCTGACCGGATCGACCCGCACGTCGTAGTGCTTGCCGCTTGAGGCCAGTTCCACCAGGCGGCTCTTGTACGACAGGTATTGCATGGGCCGAAGCGTGGCGTAGGCCCGCGGGTCGTTCATGGTCGGGTCGATCGACTCGACGGGGATGACGGCCGCGATCCCGTAGCCCGGCCGGTTGGCCGGCGCCGAATACCCCCAGGCCGCCTTGCCCACCAGGGTGATATACGGTTCCTTGAACGGTCCGTGCCCCGGGCGCAGGCGGAGGTCCGGTTCGTAAGAGCCTGGGGCCTGGCCTTGATGGCAGCGGACACAATATCGGTCCAGCACCGGCTGGACGAAGCGCTCGTAACTGATGCTCTCGGTACCCCAGGGCGGGGGCGACATTTCGGTAGGCGGGCGGCGCAAGGCCAGGCCACCTTGCCGGGGCGGTGCGGCGCTGTGCGACTCGTGGCAGCCCACGCACCCGCGGCGCTCGCCCGGCATCAGCCCCGTAAAGCTCCGCATGGTGTGCAGGCACCGCCGCTGGGAGTCCAAGAGTTGGAAGAACAGGGCCCGGCCCGCCGGAGCGCGGAAATGCACCGACCCGTCCGCCTCCACCGGCACTTCGGAAAGAATCCGCTTCACCCCCTCCTCTTGGACGATCGACACCGGCGGTCCCGAATGGCGGTACGTCTTCTTCCAGGTGCTGTAAGTCTTGTAATCCAGTTGGAAGACCCGAACGTACTTGACCATCCCCCGGGGCAGGTCCGGCACGCCCTGGTACACATCGGGGCTGTAAAAGACCCCGGGTTCGACCGGCCGGCGGTCCTTGCCGGTGCCCGGCCAGACCACGCGGTCGGCATGAACCGGTGGCGGCCGGCGCGGCTTGACCGGCAGGGCGTGCAATACGTTGAACACCCCCTCGTAGATCAGCTCGCGGTTGCCGTGCACATCCATCCAATACAGGCGGAACTTGTCGCCCTCGCCCCGCGCGGAGACCAAGAAATCCTCTTCCGAAAGCGGATAAGGCGTCTTGTAGCCGGTGTAGTGCCCCGAAGGATGATAGTCGGCCGCTTCGATCCGCTCCTCGGGCGGCTGGCTGCACTCGGGCCAGCGCAGATCGGCCGTCACCTTGGTCAGCCCAAATGGATAGTCCCGCCCCTGGGCCGGGTCGATGATCCCGATCGATCCGCTCCACCAATCGTGGTGCCCTACCCCCGAGAACATCACCCGCCGGCTGTTGGGAATGGCCCGGGGCTCACTGGTGTGGTCCGGCCAGACCGACTGGTTGCCCCAAAAGTGCGACGTGCCTGTGCCGTCCTGGTTGGTCGTCCATAGCTTCTGGAGCCGCCACAACGGCTTGTCCGAATACTCCCACCGCGAGTAGATCACCCGGCCGTCGTGCAGCAACGAAGGGACGAAGTCCGGTTCGCCGTTATAGCTGATCAGATAGATGTTCGAGCCGTCGCCATCGCATCGCGCAAGGATGTAGCTGTAAATGAACGGCCCGCATCGCACATGGCTGTTCCCCCGCGTGGTGGTGAAGATGATGTGCCCGTCGGGCAGGTAGATGGGGTCGATATCGTCGTAATCGCTATCGGTCAGTTGCCGGCGGTGCGAATCGTCCAGGTCCGTCTCGTACAGATGGAAGCTCTTCTCGTCGTACGCCTTGTAACAGAAGAGCACCCGGCGGGCATCGAACGAAAGGTCGGGCCGCCAAAAACTGCCAGGCTTGTCCCACGGCGCAAGCTGGCGCACCTGGCCCCCAGGATGCAGGCCATCGAGCACCAGCAGCCGGCCGCCCGGCGTGGCCGTGATGCCCATCCGGTGGATCGACTCGTGCGTGTCGTTCACCCGGCCGCGGGGATACGGCTGGTCGATAAACAGCAACTGCCGAAAGTCGAGCAGCGGGTTCTTCATGGCGATGCGCCGCTTGACCGCCCGGACGGCGAAGTACAGTTCGGCAGCCGGATCGTTCCGCAACGAGGCCAGCAAGGGATCCAAGAGAAACGTTTCGCCGGCGAGGCGGCCCCAAGGCCCCTGGCCATAAGGGGCTGCCACCACGCAGGGCGTCCAGGCCGAATCGTCGAAATCGGGCTGCTCCCAGCCCGGCACGGGGCTCGCACTTGCCCGCCACGCGGTGTCCGAGACCACGCTCACCGTCTGGCCGTCGGCAAGCGCGATCGCCAGATGGGCGATCAACCCCGCTGGGTTCTTGGAAGGGGCGGGCATGTTTTCTGCGCGCACGGCCAGCACGTTCCGGCCCGGTCGCAATGCGGCCCCCACGCCGAATGCCGCGGCCCGGGGCCAGCCCGTGTGCGTCCCTAGCCGCTGGCCGTTGAGGAACACCTCGCAGGCATCGTCGGCCGTGATGCGGAGCACCCCGCGGCTTGCACCGCCGGGCACCTCGAACACCCTGCGGAAATACCGCGACTGGGCCGGGGCATCCTCGGCCGGCCGACCCTCCGCATACCAAATCCACGCCGGCCGGCCCTGCGAGGGCTGCTCCCCGCTTGCTCCCGGCCGGGAGCGCAACTCGGCAAGCCGGGTTTCCCAACGGGCCAACTCGGCCAGCTCGGCTTCCAACGGTGGACATCGGGGGTCGCGAGCCAGCCGAGCCGCCAACTCCCGCGCCCAGCCCAACTCCTTATACGCCCGCTGGACCAGCGGCTCGCCCATCGCCTGGAACAGCCAGTCGCGCCGTAACGCCTCCTCGGCCTCGGCCGCCGAAAGCGTACGCGTAACCGGCGTCTGCGGGTTCTCGAACCGATAGGGCAGGTACAGCCCCTCCCGCTCGGCCAGAAGATCAAAGAGGCGTTCCTCCTCGGCCGGGTCGGAAGCCGCCCGCGGCAAGCGCGCACCGGGTTCCGCGGCCGCGCCGGCCGCCAACCACCCGGCCAAAGCCCACATCCATAACGCCAACCGCTTCGCCCGGCATCTCTGCGCGCACATCGTGCCTGTCTCCCGCAATCCACCTACCAAACCGTTGCCGGACAGCATGATAGCCGCGCCGCCCTCGCTGCGTCCACAGTTGCCGCAAGGCAAGCGGCCAGCCGCCCAAAACTGCATGTTTCGTGGCGGAGGTCCCATGCGGAACCTCTCGGCCCCGAGTCGCCCGGGAGCCTCGGAAGTCCCAGAACCCAAGCGGCCGCCTATCGACCGGTTCCATTGGCCCGGCGGGCGACCGCCTTGATCCGGCGCGCGGTTTCCGGCATCATCCCTTACTGGCCCACAGACACCCCGCTTGCCCCGCCCGCCGCCCTAGTGCGTCTATGACCGAGTGCTTTTCGTCGCTGGCCGAGGCCCTGGCCGCCTACCACATCGAACTGCCAGCCCCACAAGTGGAGCGCCTGGAACAGTATGCCCGAATGCTCTGGGAGTGGAACCAAAAGATCAATCTCACTCGCCACACCAGCTTCGACAAGTTCGTCAGCCGCGATATCGTCGATGCCCAGGTGCTGGCCAGTCTGCTCGGGGAAGGCGAAGTGGTGCTCGATGTCGGCACGGGCGGCGGACTGCCCGGCGTGATCCTGGCCATCCTCCGCCCCGACCTGCGCATGGTGCTGTCGGAAGCCATCGGCAAGAAAGCCCGGGCCGTGGCCGATATGGTCCAACGCCTCAACCTCTCTGTTCCCGTGGTGCAGGGGCGGGCGGAAGAGCTGTTGGGCCCTGCCCAATTCAATACCCTGATTCTGCGGGCGGTGGGCCGGCTTCGCGAGGTGCTGCGTTGGTTCCAGCCGCACTGGGAACATTTCGACCGCCTGCTGGTGGTCAAAGGCCCTAGCTGGGTGCAAGAACGGGGCGAGGCCCGCCACTACGGCCTGATGAAGGACCTGGCACTGCGTAAGCTGGTTTCGT
>JBBIQF010000132.1:0-14697 GCA_037442445.1 Planctomycetaceae bacterium | reverse complement strand
CTCGCGTGAACTGCCAAAGGCCGTTCCCCTGCGGACATGACACGGGGCATATTCGCGATTACCGGCCTACCGCGGGGCTGGCCCTTTGCAGGCGCCCCGTAGATGGGGGGCTAAGCGGTGGGCTGCCATTCCGATGCGCAAGAGCCGGCTGCACCCCGCCATACAACCCACACTGGCGACAGCGATTACTTCGTACCCTCAAGTCGCGGCCCCATTGCCGTCCGTCCCCCAAACGACCGCCTCGCGTTGGTCGGGTCCAATTCTGTGTTGGAGAGAACGCAGGCGGAATAGGCGCCAGCGCCCAAGCAGGGCCGTTTTCGAGCCTCGTGCCCACCGTCATCGGCGGCCGTGGTAGCACCACAGTTGGTGCTGTTCCGGTGTGCGGGATGGTCCAGCACAAAGGACGGGCTATGCTCGGCGGTTGCCTGGCCGATGGAGCAAACTTGGTGTTGCCGTGCGGGTTTCCGTCCGATTGGAGGCCGCGGAGACGCGTTCGACTAGGCGCGGGCCAAAGTGTCCATTGTGCGGGGCAGGGGCCGGTTGCGGCCTTCGGCTTATCGCCGAAGGGGCCGGCCTGCTCCGAGGCAGCGGCACTTAATTGCTTTCTGGCGTTAGAGTTGTGGCCTGGCCCGCCGGCTTGCCGGCCAAAAACCGGGGCCTATGGCGCAAGCAGCCTGCCGGTGCGGGGGTTTTCTGTTGCCGGACGGCTTCGTATAAAGGCGCGTTGCTCGTAGACGCGGCCGCATTCTATGGATGCCGCGCGGGCGGGTTCCGGTGTGCGGACACCGGGAGGGGAAGTGCCGCTTGTCTGAGTGTGAGGTCGCATCTCGGGGAAAGGTACTGACCGTCACCTGTTCGGTTCGGCCGGCGCGGAGTCGGGCTGCGATAGCTGGCGGGGAAGCGGACACGCTGGGTGCCCGCAATGCTCCCTGTTCGAGGAGCCCGCCATGTCTTGGTTGTCGCTGCTGGGCCGCTCACGCGGGGATTCCAAACGGTTAGCTCGTCGCTCGGCAAAGGCCCTGCGACGTCCCTCCGACGCCCGCTTTCGTCGGCTTAGGGTGGAGCCTCTGGAGGACAGGTGCCTCCTGTCCGTCGCCGCCGAAAGCCTGGGCGTGCCGCTCGCCGAACCGGCCAGCAGCGGGCCCGGCGGGACGGCAATCTACGCCAACGACTTCGAAGGGGCGATCGACGACGAGTGGTCCAGCACGCTGGTGGACGTTACGCCCGCTGGGGCTCGCCGGTTCCTCGGGCAGTTCGGCAGCGAGGCCGTCACGCTGTCGCTGCCTGCCGCGCTTGTACCTGCCGGCACCAAGGCTCTGGCGCTAGCGTTCGACGTGTACGTTATCCGGACCTGGGATGGCAACCATACTGTCAGCGGCTCGGGGCCGGACCGCTGGAGCGTTTCGCTCGGAAACGGCGTGGCGCTGTTGGACACGACGTTCAGCAACAATCACCCCAATTCGGGCTTTGCCGGGCAGGCCTATCCAGGGCCATTCGGTACCGCCCAGAATTCGCCGATGACCGGGGCCGATGAGATCAACACGCTCGGCTACGAGTATGGCGGCCAACTCATGGATTCGGTGTACAACCTGGACTTCACATTCACTTACACGGGCGGGGACGTGGTGCTCACGTTCGCCGGGGACCTGACGACCCCGGGCTTCGACGAGAGCTGGGGCCTGGATAACGTTCGAGTGACGGCCATTGCCGAGGCCTACAGCGCGCCCAACGACTTTGCGCTGACCAATCCCAACGGTCCCTGGAGCTACGGCTGGATGAGGCCGAGCGATCTGGCGTACGGCCTCTATTTCGACCTCAGCACGTTGGCGGATGGCACCCAGTACATGACCGACAACGCCATCCAGTCGCTTGGCGCTCCAAGTGTCACCTATAACCCCACGGCCAGCGCGACATTGGGAGACCTTTTCCCGCTTCTGCCGGGCCAGCTCGGGATGCATCCCGGCCCCAATGGCGAGTGGAGCGTGGTGCGCTGGACCGCGCCGGCCACGGAGACAGTCACCCTAGCGGCCCTCTTTACCGGCAGGGATACAGAGGATCCGCCGCCGGCCACGACGACCGATGTGTACGTGATCTACAACTCATTGTCCACGCTCTTTGCCGGGACCGTCAATCGTTTTCGCGTGGGGCCGTACTTTCAGACGACCCTGGACATGCAGTCCGGCGATACGATCGACTTTGTTGTGGGCGATGGGGGCAACGGGTTCATTTCGGACTCCACCGCGCTGGACGCGGTGATTTTGGCCGACTCGGCCGGACCGCCTCCGCCGCCTCCGGTATTCCAGTTCACGGCCTCGCAATATCAGGTTTCCGAAGGCCAGCAGGTCGCGGTGGTGCAGGTGGAACGTACCGGCGGCTTGGACCAGGCGGCCCGGGTGGAGTTCACCACGGTCGATGGGACGGCGGCATCCGCCAGCCTGCGGACACCCAGGGCGCTGGCCGATTACACCGCGACGTCCGGAACCTTGGTGTTCCGCGCCCAGCAGAGCGTGGCGGAAGTGCGAATCCCCATTCGCGACGATAGCCGCCGCGAGCCGGACGAAACCTTCCAGATCGTGCTTGGCAATCCGTCGCCGGGGGCGGAATTGGGCCCGCTGGCCACGGCCGGTGTGGTGATCCACGACAACGATCCCGCCGTGAGTTTCTTGGCGGCGACCTCGGCCACGGCCGAGGTTTCTGCAATCCGCTGGATCGCGGTGGGTCTTTCCGTGCCCAGCAATACGGCGGTGACCGTCGCCTACGCCGCGGTGGGTGGCACGGCGACCTTTGGCTCGGATTTTCGCACGCTTGCGGGCACGCTCACCTTCCGGCCGGGCGAGACGCGCAAGTTCCTGCCGCTTCAGATCGTTTCCGACACCGCCTATGAAGGGAACGAAACGGTCTTGTTGGAACTGTCGTCGCCCAGCAACGCATTCCTGGGCGCCACGGTGCGGCACACGGTTACGATTGCCGATAACGATCCGCCGCCCCCGCCGGCCGATCCCGGTCCGAACGCTGCCACGGCGCTGGCCATCGACCTGGCCACGCTGCCCATCCAATCCTACCAAGAGTTCCTTTCGCGCGGCGACGTGGATGTGTTCAGGGTCCAGTTGCACGGCGGGGAATACCTGGCGTTGGATGTGGATCCGGGTCGCGGGCCGGTACTCCCCTCCAGCCGCCTGGCCATTGTCGACGCCGACGGCACGACGGTATTGGCCATGGTGGGTGCCTCGGCCGAGCCAGAAACCGGCCAGGTGACGAACAATCCCGCATATCTCTTCCAGGCCGATGCCGACGGCGGTACCTATTACATTGCCCTTTGGACCGGTGCGCCCGGGGCGGTATTCGGCTACACGTTGCGTTTCTTTCGCACGGGTGTGTCGGAAAACGTGCCGCCACCGGGACTTTTGAACGTGCCCGGCCCGATGTTCGCCTGGTTCGATGGAGAGGACACGGTGGGCATCACCGGCCCGACGGGCTATGGATTCACGCTGGAAGGGCCTTGGGAGCAGCAGACCGTAACCAACCGATCGGGGCTCGTGCGCCAGACGCTGAGTCTGCCTACGGGGAGCCAGTTCACCCTGCGGAGCCCCCAGGGGCTGGCACTGCCGCTTGTGGCCAACGGGCCGATCAACATCCGCACGACGGCCAACCGGTTCGGCAACGTCATCGGCGTCGTGACCAGCACTCTGCCGAAGAACGCCATCGCGCTGCCTGTGGCCCTGGACATCGTGCCCATCAACAACCTGCTGGCCGACGTGTTTGGGTCGAGCTTCGCCACGGTGGGCCTTTTGAGCGGCCAGTGGCGGATCAGCCTGGGTGGCGACGAATTCAATGTTCTTGGCACCGCGTTTGAGGCGACCGAAAAGATCGATCAACTGCTCCGCGGCGTGCCCTACCTCCGCCGGTTCGACGGGTCGCTGGTCGATGCCCGGCTGGGTGGATTGAGCATCAACTACTTCGTCCAGCCGACGCCGATGCACTGGATCTTCGACCCGGCCGATCCGATGCTGTTCGTCAAAGTGCCGCCCGTTCTCGCAGGTCCAGTGGACAAGGCCGAACTGGCGGTTTCCAAGCACGGGCTGCTAACGTTCAAACCGCAGGATCCGCCCAGTGCCGGGGTCGATGCGGGGGTGACCGAGTTTGCGGGCCACGTGTATGGCAATACCAAACTGGCTTTCATGATCGGGCCGGTACCGGTAGAACTCGAGGCGGATGTGGTGCTGAACGTCGATGCCGACCGCGACGGGCACTTGCTGGGAGACCTGCGCGACGTGGCCGATGTGTTCGATATCCTCCAGGGCGACTTCTCCGAGTTGGGAGAGATCCTGCACGACATCCAACTGGGTGCCAACGGTGGCCTGACGGTGGCCGTTCCTCCGAAGAAGCCGGGCGGAAAGCCGGGCCCCAAGATGGAGGCGGGGCGGGCCTCGTTGGTGCTCAATGGCCCGGCGGAAACCGTGTGGGTCCGCGGCCAACAGGGAGGAAAGGCATTCCCCGACTCGCCCATCGAGATCGCCAGTGCTTCGATCGTGATGGAGGGGCTGATCGATTTCGGCGGCCGGTTCCTCATCATTCAAACGGCAACCCAGCGCGCGGCGGGCATCGAGCTAGGGTACCAGTTCACGATCAGCAACGAAGGCATCTCGGCCCGGATCTTCGGCCGGGCCGAGTGGAGCGTGAAGATCAACTACGGGGCGGGCCAAGTCAGTGGCAAGGCGATTGCCGAAATCGAGGCCGACGTGGCCATCGAGATCGACGACGATAGGGAGGTGCACCTTTCGGGCTCGATCGACGCCAGCGGCAAGCTGCGGTGGAACGGCAACACCTTGTTCAGCGGCAGCATCGATGCCAGCGTCCACAGCCGGGGCTTCCGTTTGCGGTTCCCCCGCGGCGTGGGGAGCCTCGATTTGGACCTGTTCTAAAACGGTGGCGAGGGGGCCTTGGCCGAGGTTCGGCATTCGACATTTGGCTTTCGACATTCGTCATTCGCCGTGCGACGGGCTTCGGCCCGCCAGAATAGGCCGGGCACCCCGCTGTTGGTCATTGGTGATTGGTCATTGGTACTTGGTCATTGGTCATTGGTACTTGGTCATTGGTCATTGGTGCTTGGTGCTTCCTTCGGCATTCGACATTCGACATTTGGCTTTCGACATTCGTCATTCCCCCCGGGGCGTGTGCGTGCCGAGCACGCACCTACGGTGGCCTAACATTGCCTTGGCTCGGGGTCGCGCCTAGTATCCCGTAGGGTGTGGCGCCGGTACGGGTTGGCGGGCCGGCTGCCAGCATAGTGGCCGGCAAAGACCGCTTGCGGCCCGCAACTTCTGGCCGGCAATGCCAGGTCGTTGGGTTCGGGAGCAAAATACCATGGCGATAATGCCTTCTCGTCGCAGGTTTTTGCGATCGGCGGCCGCGGGGTCCGCGCTGGCCCTGTACGGCGGATGGCAGGCCGGGTTGCGATTGCCGGCGGTTTCGGCGGACGAGGCCCGCGTGGACGCCCAAAGTGTCCGCCTGGTACCTGAGATCGAACCGCTGGTGCGCCTGATCGAGAACACGCCGCGTGACCGTATCGTGGAGCGGGTAGCCGAAAGGGTCCGCCAGGGGACGCCGTACCGCCAGGTGCTGGCCGCCCTGCTGCTGGCGGGGGTGCGGAACATCCAGCCGCGGCCTAGCGTGGGGTTCAAGTTCCATGCGGTGCTGGTGGTCCAGTCGTTGCATCTGGCTGGGCTGGCGTCGCCGGAATCGGACCGCTGGCTGCCGGTTTTCTGGGGGCTGGACTACTTCAAGGGGTCGCAGGCCCAGGATGTGCGCGAAGGCGACTGGACCATGGGTCCGGTCCGCGAGTCGCTCGTGCCCGAGCCGGCGGCGGCCGCCCCCGCCCTTTGCAAGGCCCTGGACGCCTGGGATGAGCCGCTGGCCGATGCGGCCATCGCCGGACTGGTCCGCTCGGCCAAGCCCGAGCCGGTGTTCGATCTGCTCTTCCGGTACGGGGCGCGGGATTTCCGGTCCATCGGGCACAAGGCCATTTTCGCGGCCAATGCGCATCGCACGCTGGAAGTGGTGGGTTGGCAGCATGCCGAACCGGTGCTCCGCTCGCTGGTGTACGCCTTCCTCCAGCACGAGGGGAGCAACCCGGTGGCGCGGGATGCCCCGGCCGACCTGCCCGGCCGGCACAATTGGCAACGGGCCCAGCACCTGCGGATCGAGCCGGGGGCAAAGCGGGATGCGCCGGCAGTGGCCGACCTTGTCGCGGGGCTGAGAACCGCCGATGCGATCGAGGCCTCGGAGCAGGTGGCGCGCCTGGTGGAACGCGGCATTGCGCCGGAAGCGGTTTGGGATGGCCTGTTCGCGGCGGCGGGGGAGCTGCTGTATCGCCAGCCGGGGATCGTGGCCTTGCACGCGGTAACGACCACCAATGCCCTCCACTACGCCTGGCGGCACTGCCGGGACAACCCGGCGCGGGCGTACCTAATGCTTCAGAACGCGGCGTTCTTGGCGATGTTCCGCGAGGCGATGTCGGGCCGGGGGGCTGTGGCCGACCGGCGGATCGACGCCATCTCGCCCTCCGACATCCCGCCGGGCCATGAGGGGGTGGAGGCCATCCTGGCCACGATCAGCCGTAATCCGCTGGAGGCGGTGGGCAAGGCGTACAAGTATCTGGTTTCGGGCGGGGATGCCGATGCCCTGATGCGGGCGTCGCGGGCCGTGCTGCTCGTGGCCGCCGACGACCCCCACGACTACAAGTTCTCCGGCGCGTTGTTCGAGGATTTCGCGCACCTCGGGCCGCCGTGGCGCGAGCGGTTCATGGCCGCCGGCGTGGTGCGCTTGCACGGCTCGCAGGACCGCATCAACCCGCTGGTCCAGCGGGTTCGTGCCGCCTTTGCGTGAGGCGCGGCGCGGCCGGCCGATACGCCGGCCTCATGGGCTGCGGAGCATGTCTCGGGCGTGGTAGCTCGAGCGGACGAACGGCCCGGCCGCCACCTCGCGGAACCCGATCTGCCGGGCAGCCTGGGCTAGTTCCTCGAACTCTTCGGGCGAAAGGTAGCGGACCACGGGCAGGCTTTCGGGCGTGGGCTGGAGGTATTGGCCCAGGGTGAGGAACTGGCAGCCGGCATCGACCAGCTCGGCCAGCGTATCGAACAGCTCGTGGCGGGTCTCGCCCAGCCCCAGCATCAGGCCCGTCTTGGTCCGCACTGCCGGGGCGCGGCGGCGGATACGCCGGAACATCTCGAGGGTCCAGCGGTAGTTGGCCTTGCGGCCGCGGACGTGGCGGTACAGCCGGGGCACGGTCTCGGTGTTGTGGTTGTAGACCTCCGGGGCGGCGTCCAGCACGCGGTCCACGGCGGCCGCGTTGCCCCCGAAATCGGAGGGGAGGACCTCGACGGTGGCCCCGGTCGTACCCCGCACCGCTTCGATGGTGCGGCAGAGGTGCTCGGCCCCGCCGTCGGGAAGGTCGTCGCGGGTGACCATAGTGATGACGACGTGTGCCAAGCCCAGGCGCAGGGCCGCCTCGGCAACCCGGCGTGGCTCGTCGGGGTCGGGCGGGCGGGTCTTCCCCTTGGCCACCGCGCAGAACCCGCACCGCCGCGTACACACGTCGCCCAGCACCATAAAGGTGGCGGTCTTGTGCGCGTAGCATTCCATGCGGTTGGGGCAGCGGGCGTGCTCGCACACCGTCTGGAGCCGCAATTCGTCGATCAGCCGGGCGGTGAAGTGGCCGGCGTTGCCTTTGGGGACGTTGCGCTTCAGCCAGCGGGGAAGGGGATGGGGCATCGGTTCCTCGGACTTGGGGTGGCTGCACAGGGCTCCACGGGCGGTGGGCAAGCGACTAGCCGATGCGGCGAATACAGGTCAGGCACATATCGTCGGTCGGGGTCTGGTCGCCGATGAAGGCGCGGACATCCTGGAGGACCTGGCGGGCCAGATCGAACCGCGACGTGCCGGGCGGCGGGGCGCGCCGGGCCGCACGCTGGAGGAACTGCTCCAGCCGCTCCAGCCCGTAAAACTCGCCCTGGGCGTTCACGGCATCGGGGATGCCATCGGTATGCAGGGTAAGGATTTCGCCCGGTTCGAGGGTCAGGAGGTATTGCGGGTAGTCGGAATCCTCGTCGATGCCCAGGGGCAGGCCGCTGGACTGGCGGGGGATGCTTTCCACCATTCCCGAGTTGCGGCACACCAGGGGGGACAGGTGGCCGGCGTTGACGATGCAGAACTCGTGGCGTTGGGGATCGAGGACGGCCACGACCAGGGTAACGAAGCGGCCTTCCCAGCGGCCCTGGCAGAAGGCCCGGTTGAGGTGGGCCATGGCTTCGGCCGGCGTGGCATGGCTGGCCAGGGCGTAGCGGACCTCGGCCGACAGCCGGGCCATCAACAGCGCCGCCGCAATCCCCTTGCCCGAGACATCGCCCAAGGCCAAGGCCAGCCTGCCGCCAGCAAGCGGGATGTAGTCGAAGTAATCGCCCCCCAGCTCCCGGGCGGGCTCGTAGAAATCGCCCATCTCGTAGCCCGGCAGTTGCGGCGGCGCGGCGGGCAGCAGTCCCTGCTGCACCGTATGGGCCAGGCGGAGTTCCCGCTGGGTCAATTCCTCTTGCAGGCGTTGTTCGTGGAGCTGGGCGTTTTCCACGGCCAGGGCCGCCTGCCCCGCTACGCTCGCCAGCAGCTCCAGGTCTTCCTCGTTGAAGCGCCGGCGCTGGTCCAGGGTGTGGATCTGAATCAGGCCCAGCACCTCTTGCTGGCTATCCAACAGCGGGGCGCACATCATCGAATGGATTTGGAAATCCACGATGCTGTCGCTCATGCGGAACCGCGTGTCGCTGGCCGCGTCGGCCGAAAGGATCGCCTCCTTGCGCTGCACCACGTCGTTGAGGATGGTGCGGCTGATGCGGATCTCGTCGGAATCGTCGGCGCGGCGCGATTTGACCGCCTTGGGAACCAACCGGCCTGTACTCTCGTCCCGCAGCAGCACGAAACCCCGGTCCGCCTGGATAAAGATGGTGAAGAGGTTGTCGAGGAGTTTGGGGAGGACCTCATCGAGGCGCACGGCCCGGGCCAGGCTCCGGCCAATTTCCACCAACGCCCGGAGCTTTACCTCGGCCCCCACCCGCACGTGCGCGCCGGTGCTGCTGGTGAGGACCTCTAGTTTGGAGATCACCGTCGAGCCGCGCCCCACGGCCGCGTCGTCCACCACGACGACCGAATCGCTGGCTTCGGTTTCCTCGGGCCGGCCCGCCGGCGGCATCTCGTGATGGAACGAAAAGACGATGTCGCAGATGCGGATCTGGTCGTTCTCGGCCAGGCGCCGCCGGCCTTCCAGGCGCTGGTCGTTGACAAAGGTTCCGTTGCGGCTTTGGAGGTCTTCGATGTAATACTGCCCGCCGACTTGGAGCACGCGGGCATGTTGCCGGCTGACGGGCCCCAGATCGAGTACGATGTCGCAATCCGGGTGCCGTCCCAGAATCACCGAGGGGCGGGTCAAGGGGATGACCTGCCCGGGGTTCCATCCTCGCACTGTTTTGAGGGCAGCCATGGGAGTACCTGCACGGCCGAAACCGGGGGGCAAAGGCCGGCAAGGGCCGGCCCGAGCCCGGGTAGGCCGGGGGTTATTCCGCGGCACGGCCCGGCGTCCGGGCAGTGGGCAAACGAAGCGTGTGCCGCACGACAAGGGGCCGACCCGCGTCTGGTCATGTTCCTGGATTGGATTCTAGGTCCTGCTTGTTGGGGGTGTCAAGCGGGGCGGAGGTGCCACGCGCGCCGGGCGCAGCCCCTCCCGCCGCAACTTCTGCGGGGCGCCATGGGCCGAAATCCTCAGAAAAACTTTCAAGACGCGATTTGACTCGGGCCATTTGTGACCTAGGTTTCTTTTAGAAGCGGACACGCCCCTTGCGGTTGCCTATCGCAGGGGCGCAAGCCGCGGCCCGGCCGATCGGTGCCGGGCGACTCCCGGCCGCCCCGCCAAACTCGTTCGAGTACGCTTGTCCGGTAAGGCAGGTCGGCAGGGAGACGAGGCCTGCGTGCCTCTCGTCCTCGACAAAGGCAAACCGGCCGCAAGGCCGGGACGCAAAGCCAAGGGCCGGTTCCATGCGGGCCGGCAGCCTGGCTGCCGAAAGGACGACGCTGCCGAGGCACCTGTGGTGCAGCGGCAGCTCGACACGCTAGCGGCACAGGACGAGGAAGAGGCGAACCGTTGTTACCGGTTCCGCGGGGTGCCGCTTGCAGGCCGCCGCCGGTGCGTACCGGCGTGGCACCCTAAGGAACCAGTTTCCTGGTCTCGCCGGTCGGTCCTTTTTCGGTCGCCGATGCTCTTCGGGTCGCCGAGGCCGGCCGAAGTGGAGGAAAGCATGAAGTCGCTTGCTCTGAAGGTGCGTCGTTTCCTCGTTTCGGAAGATGGCCCCACTGCGGTGGAGTACGCCGTGATGCTGGCGCTGATCATCATCGTCTGCTTGACGGCGATCAGCTCGCTCGGCACGGGCGCCAAGACCACTTTCGAGAACGTCACGGCCCAACTGCCGGCCGGAGGCTAATGGCGGTTTCGCCGCAGGGACATGGCTGCGCCCGGCCTGAAAGGGACCGGCAAGCAGCATGACCGGATCAACCCCCATCCCCCTCGGCGTCCGCCTTGGCCGCCGAGGGGGAGTTTTTTGACCTAGACTTTCTGTAGGGTCGGCGGTGGCCAGCAAGCCCCGAGGTTCTCTCATTTCGCCGGCGGAAACGGCGGCTGGCCGCCCCCCCTCGACAGACCGACGTGCCACCATGTTCCCCATGACTTGCCCGGAAATGACCCTAGCCGCCGCCGAACTCGTGGTGTATGCCGTCACCACGTTCATGGCCGCGCTGGGATTGTTGGTTACCGCCCGCTGAGCTGTGGCCCCTGGCGGCCGAGCAGTTAGGCGGGCGGGGCCCATTCGGGTAGGGCTTGTTTTTGGAGTACCGTGCCGATGCAAACGCTTGTGGCAGGCGCTGTGGAACACTGGCCCATCTGGCTCCTCAGCGTGGTGCTGGTCATAGCCGCGGTGATCGATGGTTGGAAGCTCAAAGTCCCCAATTGGCTTACTTTCCCGCTGGTGGCCGGTGGATGGGTGTACAGCCTGGCCGGCTTCGGATGGGAAGGGCTGGGATGGAGCCTGGTGGGGACCGCCGTGGGGCTGTTGCTGTTGCTGCCGGCCTATGCCATCGGCGGCATGGGCGCCGGCGATGTCAAGCTGCTGGCCGGCGTGGGGGCCTGGGTCTGGCCCACCGCCACGTTCTATGCGTTCTGCCTGTCGGCCATCGTGGGGGGTGTCATTGCCTTGGGCATGGTCCTCTACCGCCGCCGCTGGTGGGAGTTCCAGGCGCAGTTCCTGGGGATCGCCGGTGAGATCGTCACGGTGCGCGATCCCAACCAACTGGCGGCCATCGCCGCCCAGCGCAAGAGTTCCATGCTCCTGCTCCCCTATGGCATTCCGATCGCTATCGGTTCGATCGCCTACTTCTTCTGGAGTGGAATGCTGCTATGAAGTCTCGTCAGCTTACCTGGGTTGCCCAACTTCTCTTCCCGGGGCCTTTTTTCCACGGATCAACGAGCACAAAACCGGGGCCGGGGAGGTTCACACTGGAGAAACTCCGCCGGGTTTGCCGAAAACACCGAAGGGGGGCGGCGGCGGTGGAGTTCGCGGTTGTTGCGCCTGTACTGTTTTTGCTGATTTTCGGGATGATCGAGTTCGGGCGGATGGTGATGGTCCAGCAGGTTCTGACGAATGCGTCGAGAGAAGGGGCCCGGATCGCCGTGCTGGACGGCGCCACCACCAGCGATGCGACGACCGCCGTGCAGAATTACCTGGCCGGGGCCTCGGTCTCCGGTGCGACTGTAACGGTCACGCCCAACCCGCCCAGTTCCGCCGGTTATGGCGAACCTGTCACGGTTACCGTCTCTGTCGGTTTTGATCAAGTAAGCTGGCTTCCCGCGCCAATGTTCTTAGGCGGAAGGCAGTTGACCGCCAGTTCCGTTATGCGGCGAGAAACCGTGCAGTAAACCCGACCGGCCGGGGGAACCCATGCGTGCCAAATCCATCCTCCTGCTCCTGTTGGCCTTGGGATGCGGCCTGGTGGCCTCGATCGGCATCACCCAGGTGATGGCCACGCGCCAGGCGGCCACTTCCGGCCCGGTGGAAACCGAGTCGATCTTTGTGGCCATGAAGGACATCGCCATGGGCGACCCCCTGACCGCCCAGATGGTGAAGCTCGAGCCCTGGCCCAAAGACAAGATCCCGGCCGGGGCTTTGACCCGGCTGGAAGACATCGAGGGCCGCCGCCCCAAGGGGCCTATCCCCGCCGGCTCGCCCATTGTGGATAACCTCCTCTTGGGCAAGGGCATGACCGAGTCCGGTGCCGGCGCCGCTATTCCCCCCGGCTTCCGCGTGGTCCCGGTCAAAGTCGATCCGGTCATGGGCAGCGCCAACATGATGCGCCCTAGCGACCGGGTCGATGTCCTGGTGCATGTCAAGCAGGACGCGGCTAAGGGAATCCCCAAGACTTTCACCCGCACCATCTTGCAGGATATCAAGGTCTTCGCGGTCAACGACCAGTTCGATGTGGCCGCGGCCAGCGGCGACAAGTCCATGGCCGCAAAGACCATCTGGCTGCTGGTCACCCCCGAGCAGGCCCAGACGGTGATGCTGGCCACCGAGTTGGGCCAGGTGCGCCTGGTGATGCGCAGCCCCATGGACAAGGAGCAGCGCAAGCTGGAGGGCGAGGACCCCAGCAAGCTGCTGGAAGGCATCGCCGATACGACGACCTCGCGCGGGGCGCCTCCCGAGCCGGAGCCCGCTTCCGATACCTCGTTGCGCGACCTTTTGGGAATGTTGGGTTCGCAATCGCCGGAACCTAAGGAGCAGCCCCCCGCAGAGGCGGCCCCCGCGCCACCGAAAAACCCCAGTTGGACCATCCGCATCATTGCCGGCCCGCAAGTGACCGACGCGGTGCTGGAGGCCGAGAGCCTAGCCGCGGCCGGCCAAGGGCCCGGCCAGCCGCGGTGGCGGGTGGCCTCGACCTCCGAATGGTCCATGCCGGGCCAGGGGGCCGGCTCCTCGCCCCTGCCCGCGCCGTTCCTCAAACCACGCCCCAAACCTACGGATACCGAACCCGCTAAGGAGACGCAGAAGTAGCCGCAAGGCGGCCTGCCCCAGACGGACCGGGGCGCCGGCCGCAATACCGCGAAACCCCATACCCCCGTTGCCCCGCGGCAGGCTTTGGCACGCCGCAGCACACGGATGTCAAAACAATAAAGGAAGGTCACGGATGGCGACCCTCGATCCGCGTTTTCGGCTTCTCTCGGCCGTACTGGCCTCGATGTTGGCTTTCGCCTGGACGGGCACGGCCCCGGCGCAGACCAGCCCCGCACGCCCCGACAACCGCAAGTCCAATTCCATCATCCATAAGGTCCGCGATAGCGACCGGCTGGAGATGACGGTCAACACCAGCCGCATCCTCACCCTGGACCAAAAGATTCCGCAGATCGACGTCAACAACCCTGAGGTGGTCTCGGCCACGCCCCTTTCGCCCAACCAGGTCCTGCTTTCCGCCAAGAAGCCGGGCGTGACCCAGGTCAGCCTGTGGGACGAGAACCATCAGGTCCACACGGTGGACGTGCTGGTCTTCGGCGATGCCCGCGAGCTGAGCATGATCCTGGCGGCCGAGTTTCCCAACGCGGCCCTTAAGGTCCGGCCGGTCTCGACCGGTGTACTCATCTCGGGCCATGTCGATCAGCCGGACCAGGTCAGCCGCATCATCCAGGTGGCCGAAGAATATTATCCGAAAGTGATCAACAACATCACCGTTGGCGGCGTGCAGCAGGTGCTGTTGCACATCAAGGTGATGGAGGTGTCGCGGACCAAGCTCCGCACCTTGGGCTTCGATTTCGCCGATTTCTTTAGCGACGGATCGATGATCGCCTCGGGGGTGGCGGAGATGGCCGGCCAGGTGGTCAGCGGCATGGCCAACTCCGGCCGCAGCACGTTCCAGTTCCGCATCATTGGCGGCGGCGATTCGTTCTATGGCTTCCTTGAGGCCCTCCGCCAGGACGATCTGGCCAAGATCCTCTCCGAACCGACCTTAGTGACGGTCAGCGGCCGGCCGGCCTACTTCGAGGTGGGGGGCGAAATCCCCTACGAGGTTTCGCAAGGGTTGGGGGCCGTGAGCATCGAATGGAAGGACTACGGCACCCGCGTCGATTTCGTACCCATCGTGCTGGGCAATGGCCGGCTGCGACTGGAGGTCCGCCCCCGGGTGAGCGAGGTCGACAATACCCGCAGCGCCACGTCCCGGGCCCCGGCCATCAAGTCCCGCGAGGTCGATACCGGCGTGGAGCTGATGGCCGGCCAGACCCTGGCCATCGCCGGCCTGGTCCAGACCCGCATCGAGGCCCAAAACCGCGGTCTGCCGGTAGTCTCCGAGGTGCCCTATCTGGGCGCGCTGTTCCGCCGGGTCCGCGAAGAACGCAACGAAATCGAAACCCTGGTCCTGGTCACCCCCGAACTGGTCGAAGCCATGGAACCGGAAGAGGTGCCCCAATGCGGCCCGGGCATGAGAACCACTAGCCCCAGCGATTGCGAGCTGTACCTCAAGGGGTTCCTGGAAGTGCCCAATCCTTGCCCGCCTTGCAACAACGGTAACGGATTTGCCGGTGATGCGGGGGATGCGGGACAGCCGGTCCCTGCCGGCGCTGCC
>JBBIQF010000131.1:12177-14941 GCA_037442445.1 Planctomycetaceae bacterium | reverse complement strand
GACATGCGGGCCTCCTTGCAAGTGTTTTGGTCGCCCATCGGCAGCCGCACGGTAGAACGGGCGGGGCAACCGCGTCGCCTAAGGTAGGGGCCCCCTCCCAGGGGTGAACTCCTCAGCATCCCAGCGGATGCCGGCTGGGCCCAACGGGCAGCTAAGCCCGCCAGCCGGCCCAGTTTACCCGGTCCGCTATCACGAAGCTACATCGATTCCGGTTCGGCCGAGCCGAGCACCCGAGCTATCCCGCTTCCCCCACTCTTCCTGTTGTTACCCGGCTAGCCCTGGAACCTCGGCATCCCCGACTGCAACGCCTCTCCGCCCCCCCTTACAGGGCAAGGCCGGCCGAAACCTTTCTCCCCGTGAGGGATGCGCCGTGCCCCGGCACTTCGGTGATGGTGTTCGGCCCGGCTGGCCGATCAGGGGAATGCGGCCATCGCCCCGCCCCAACCTGTCTGGCCCATCGGCTTATAATGGACGACCCGCCAGTTTCGTAACACCGTGCCCAGGGAGGCAAACATCATGCGCCGAATTGTGCTTGCGTTCGTTTTGCTCGGAATCCTTGGGGGGCCGCTGGTGTGCTATGGGCAGTTGCTCAAGCCGCCCAAGCTTGAGAAAATGATCAAAACCCCCAAGTTCCAGCACAAGAAGCCGCCACCCGGCCAGTTCTACACCGGCAAGCCGCAGCGGTGCTGCTGAAAGCCGGTCACCCCGCTACCGCTGTTTAGGCACGATGCGGTCCGTGCCCACCCACGGCCGCAGGACTTCCGGAACCACCACCGAGCCATCGGCCTGTTGGTAGTTCTCCAGGATGGCCACCAGGGTGCGGGCCACGGCCACGGCCGTGCCGTTGAGCGTGTGCATGAACCGCGTGCCTTTTTCGCCTTTGACGCGGTAGCGGATGCCCAAGCGCCGGGCCTGGTAATCGGTGCAGTTCGAGGTGCTGGTGATCTCGCCGAATTCGCCGCGGCCGGGCATCCACGCCTCCAAGTCGAACTTGCGATAGGCCGGCCCCCCGAGGTCCCCCGAGGGGGTGTCGATGACCCGGTACGGGATGCCCAAGCCATCGAAAATTCGGCACTCGATGCGGCACAGCTCGTCCAGCATGGAGTCGCTCTGGTCGGGGAGCGTGAAGGCGAACATCTCGACCTTGGTGAACTGATGCACCCGGAACAGGCCGCGCGTGGCCCGGCCGTGCGCCCCCGCCTCGGTCCGGAAACAATGGCTGACGCCGCCGAGCTTCAAAGGCAGGATATCGGCATCCACGACCTGGCCCGCCAGCATGCCTCCTAGGGTAATCTCGGCCGTGGCCACCAGGCTCAGGTCCGTGCCTTCCACGCTGTAGATTTGCGTTTCCGGCCCGCGGGGCAAAAAGCCGATGCCCTCGAGGATTTCGTTGCGGGCAAGGTCCGGGGTGGAAGTCAGCGTGAATCCTTCGTCCACCAGGATATCCATCGCGTACCGCACCAAGGCCAGTTCGAGCAGCACGGCTTCGTTCTTGAGGAAGTAGAAGCCGTGGCCCGCCACCCGCGCCGCCGCCTCGAAGTCCACCAGGTCCAGTTTTTCGGCAAGCTGCACGTGATCGCGGGGCGGAAAATCGAACTGCCGGATAGGCGTCTGGCCGCGCCGCAATTCGACCGGCTCCGCCCCTATCGGCGCTGCGGGGTGGGTCAGGTTGGGGATGGCCCGCAGCAACTGCTCCATCTCGGACTCGATGCGGTGCAACTCGGCTTCGGCGGCCGCCGCCTGCTCGCGAAGCCGCCGGCCCTCCTCCTTTCGGGCCTCGCGCTCGGCCGGGTCGGCCGTCTTGCCGATCTCGCGGGCCACTTCATTGGCGCGGCGGTTCAGCGCGTCCAGCTCCGACTGCCGGGCCTTGCGCTGGGCGTCCAGGGCCACCACCCGATCCACGTCGGCCACGACCCCACGCCGGGCACAGTTCTCTTTCACCAGCGCCGCATTGTCGATGACGAATCGTCGGTCAAGCATGATGGCTTCCAAGCGTCGAGGAATGGGTAGTCACGCCCCAGGGCGCCCCGGCATCCCGCAGCTTCCGAAAACTGGGGTGCCCCCCGAGGTGGTCGAACGGCCGTTGCGGTACGATGGTCCAACCTGCGGAACTCCCGGTCTGAATAGAAACGATTTCGTAAGGATGTCGGGCCGCCTCACCACTGGAAACTGAAGTCTCATCGCGGGAGACGGCAGTTACTGCCTCCTCGAATCCACCGTGCTGAGTTCCTGCCACAAGCGGGCGCTGGTGCGGATGCCGCGGTGGAAATCGGCTAGCGAAAACTTTTCGTTGGGGCTGTGGGCTCTGTCGTCGTCCAGGCCCCACCCGATCAGCAAGGTATCGGCCCGTAGCCGCTGGTAGAAATCCACCACGATGGGGATCGATCCCCCCTCACGGGTGTACACCGCCTTTCGCCCGAAGACCGCTTCGATAGCCCTGGCCGCCGCCTGCACATACGGGCTTTGCAGCGAGATAAGGACTGCCGGGGAATTGTGCTGCGTGACCAACTCCATGCGTATGCCGGGCGGACACATGGCCTCGAGCATTTTCCGGAGGGCATCGGCGATCTTGGCCGGGTCCTGGTGGGGAACAAGCCGAAAGCTGAACTTGGCACCCGCCTGGGCCGGCAGCACGGTCTTGGGGGGGGGGGGGGGGGGGGGCGGGGCGGGGGGGGGGGGGGGGCGGGGGGGCGGGGGCGCCCGCCGGGGCCGGGGGGGGGCGGCGGGCGGCGCGGGGGGCGCGGCGGGGGCGGCCGGGGCGCGG
>JBBIQF010000131.1:0-12167 GCA_037442445.1 Planctomycetaceae bacterium | reverse complement strand
ACAGCCCGTTGACGTCGCAGGTCGGCCTGGCCCAACGCCGCTCCAGCGTGGTGTAGCCTTCCTCCCCGATTGCACCGTCGACGCCAATCTGCTCGAAGTACTTGCGTTCATCGAACGGCAGGCTGGCAAGCGCCTGGCGTTCCTCCGCCGACAGGGGGAGAACGTCGTCGTAGAAGCCGGGCACCTGGACGCGGCCTTTGGCATCGACCAGGGCCGCCAGCATCCGGGCCAGCACGTTGGCCGGATTCGTCACCGCCCCGCCGAACGTTCCCGAATGCAGATCGCGGGCAGGTCCCCGGAGCACCAGATCGAAGTACGCGATTCCTCGCAGCCCGTAGGTGATGGCCGGCTGGCCCGGGCCAAACTGCGCGCCGTCGCTGATCACCACGCAATCGCAGGCCAGGCGGCTGGAGTGCTGTTCGAGAAACGCCCGCAGACTCGGGCTGCCGATCTCCTCTTCCCCCTCGATCAGGAACTTGAGGTTAAGCGGCAGGCGGCCCCGGGTGGCCAACCATGCCTCGGCGCTGAACACATGCGTCAGGAACTGGCCTTTGTCGTCCGAAGCCCCTCGTGCGTAAAGATTTCCGTCACGCACCGCCGGCTCAAACGGCGGCGAGGTCCAAAGCTCCAGCGGGTCGGCCGGCTGCACATCATAGTGCCCGTAAACCAGGGCGCACGGGGCCCCGTCTACCTTGGGGGATTCGGCATACACCAGGGGGTGGCCGGCCGTTGGGATCAGCTCGGCATGGAGCCCGGCCGCACCCAGGCGCGAGGCCACCCATTGGGCAGCGCGGTCGATCTCGGCCCGGTAAGCCGGGTCAGTGCTGACGCTGGGAATCCGCAGCAGTTCGCAAAGGTCCTGTTCGAACCTTTGGGCATTCGCCTCGAGGTAGGATTCCGGTGTTTCCATTATTCCGTGGGGATAGCGCCCCCTCCTTTCGTGCCAGGTTTTTCCAACGCAGGAATCAAAATATAATACCAACGGTTCGATCCGACTATTGGGCCGTAGCAAAGGGACTTCCTAGCCATGGACGACACCTCCGGTGCCAGCGTGGCCGAGCCCCTGGTCGAAACGGTCAAGCGCCGCAAACAACGGGACGACAAGAAGCCCCGGCGCCAGCCCCCGTACCACGTCATCCTCTGGAACGACGAGGAGCACACCTACGCCTACGTCATCGCGATGATGATGCAACTCTTTGGGTACACGGCCGAAAAGGGGTACGAAATCGCCAAGACCGTCGATACCCAGGGCAAGGCCATCGTCCTGACGACGACCAAGGAACACGCGGAACTCAAACGCGATCAGATCCACGCCTACGGCAAGGATGCGCTCATCGCCGGGTGCAAGGGGTCGATGTGGGCTACCATCGAACCCGCCGAATAGGGTCGCCGAATGATAACCCTACCCCGGGCGGCTTCCCGGCTGCCAGGGGATTTCGTTTTTGATGGCCAGGGCCGATCGCTTCCAGCCCGGAAAGGAGAACTATGCGCTTCGGTTGGCACTTGGCGGTGGTTGTGGTGACGGCGTGGCTGGCCGCGGGCCAACAGCGCCCTTGCCCGGCGGCAGATGCAGCGGAGGGGCCGCGTTCCGGTCGGCCGCCGAACATCGTGCTCATCGTGATCGACGACCTTGGCTGGCGGGACCTGGGCTGCTATGGCAGCGACCTTTACGAAACACCGCACGTCGATCGCTTGGCCCGCCAGGGCATGCGCTTCACCCAAGCCTACTCGGCCTGCACCGTCTGCTCGCCCAGCCGGGCCGCACTGTTGACCGGAAAATACCCCGCCCGGTTGCGGGTAACCGACTGGATACCCGGCCACGAGCGCCCCGACGCCAAACTCCGCATCCCCGACTGGACCCAACGGCTCGAACTGGCCGAAACCACGCTGGCAGAACTACTGGCGCCGGCCGGCTACATCTCCGGCCACGTGGGCAAGTGGCATCTGGGGCCCCAAGGATTCTGGCCCACCGAGCAAGGCTTTGCCGTCAACATCGCGGGGTGCGACCTGGGCCAACCCCCTTCCTATTACTGGCCGTACACCCGGGCAACGCGCCGCATCCCCACCCTCGAGCTGACCCCCACCACCGAGGGCCAATATCTGACCGATCGCCTGGCAGGCGAAGCCGTAGCGCTTGTCCGCCAATGGAAATCCCGGCCATTCTTCCTTTACCTGGCCACCTACCAGGTTCACACGCCCGTGGAACCCAAGAAAGAGTACGTGGCCCATTACGCCCAGCGTGTGCGCCAGGGGATGCAACACACCAATGCCCGGTACGCGGCCATGGTGCAAAGCATGGACGAGTTTGTGGGCAAGGTGCTCGATGCGTTGGACCAGAGCGGCCTGGCCCAGAACACGATCGTCTTTTTCACCAGCGATAACGGGGGACTCTCGCACCTCAATGGGGTCAAACGCGGTCCCACCGACAACTCGCCTCTGCGGCTGGGCAAAGGATCGAGCTCCGAGGGCGGGGTGCGCGTACCTTTGATTGTCCGCTGGCCAGGGGTCACGCCACCGGGCAGCGTGTGCCACGAGCCGGTCATGGGAATCGACATATTCCCCACCGTGGCCGAAGTGGCCCGGCAGAGCGTCCGGTCTGCCCCGGCGGCCGCGGCGCCCAACGCGGCCGGCGCCGGCAGTCCCGCCTGTAGCGCCTCGGGCACGAAGCCCCAGCAAGTTGGCATCGCCGCCGAGCCTTCCCCCGGCCCGATCGATGGCGTCAGCCTGCTGCCGCTCTTGGGGGACCCCAAGGCCCGCTTGCCCCGCGAAGCCCTGTTCTGGCACTATCCGCATTATCACCCGGGCGGGGCGACTCCCTACGGGGCCGTGCGCACCCGGGCGTGGAAACTGATCGAGTTCTACGAAGACATGCACGTGGAACTCTACAACCTCGACGACGACATCGGCGAACAGCGCGATCTAGCAGCCAAGCGGCCCGAGCTGGCGAACACTCTGCGCGACAAACTCCACCGCTGGCGCAAAGAGGTGGGTGCGCAGATGCCCACGGCCCGGCCCGCCGCAAACCGGTAGCGATTGCCGCCCGGCCCAGGCTTGCTCGCTCTTGGCGCACTGCGCTCGGTCCCCAGTGCTTGGTGCTTGGTCATTGGTGCTTGGTGCTTGGCCGTTCGCCATTTGTCTTTCGACATTCGCCATTCGACATTGGTCATTCGCCACCGCCCCGCGGCCCGGTGAGGATCGCTCCGAGCGCTTAGGCGCGGGGGTGTCTGACCCCTCCAAAGATGGGGTGCGCCCTTGACGGAATGTAGCCCGGGTACCGCCCCTGCGGGCCGAGACACTTCTACCGATTTTCTGGACTGCGCCGGATGCCGGGCCGATGTCATTCGTAGGAGGACGACCCTTTACGACACGCAAGGAAGCTCCGGTCATGAAACGCGCTTGGTTTGGGTTGCTCGGGGCGTCGCTGCTGGCTCTGGCCGCTGGCTGCGCCCACCATCAGGTCGCCTGCTCGTCCGGCGCCGACGTGCAGGCCTGTGGGCGGCGGGCGTTGGTGGCACGGCATCGGGCGGCCTGCCCGGTGCATGGCGATGCCTGCGGGGGAACCTGCCGCGCAGCGCGATCTGAGGACCCGGTCCCTCCCATGGCGCAGATCACGTACCCGTACTATACGGTCCGCGGTCCGCGGGACTTCCTCCAGCGCGTACCCACTCCTATCGGGCCTTGAACGGATGGCTGCGGCGGGCCGGTATGCGGCCGCGGGCCGCCAGCCGGCAGAGACGTGGCATCTTCGGATCGCACCCCCGGCGGAGGCGTCCAAGGAGGGGCACCTCCGCCTACCGTTTTTTCTTGCGCCGAGCCTCCCGTGCCCGCCCGGCCGATAACCTGCGGTAAAGAAACACCTTCGGCGGTGTTTACCGATTGGCTTCGCCCCGGCCGCGGTACGGCTCGGAGTGGGCGGCGTGCTCGGCCCAGTTGGCCGCGTAGCGCTCGGCCAGCGCGGCATCGCGAATCACCAGCAGGTTCTCGGCGTTGCTGGTCTCGGCGGATCGCGTGAAGTTGAACGAGCCGGTGATCACCACCCGGTTGTCGATGATCATCACCTTGTTGTGCGCGATGGCGTGCTGGCCGTCCAGCCGCGTGGGAATGCCCATGTTGGCCAAAAAGTCGGCCTCGGAGTACTTGTCCGACTTCTGGCTGGAATCGAGGATCACTTCCACCCGCACCCCGCGCTGGTGGGCGGCGACCAGCGCCTTGGCAATCGGCGCCGAGGTGAACGAATAGGCCTGCACCAGCACGCTCGATTGGGCATTGCCCAGTTCGCGCACGATGGCCTCGGTGCAGCCGCCGCGAGGCGAAAAATACACCTCGATGGACGAAGGCGCGGTGGCAGGCGCGGGCGGCCGCTGCCGGCAGGTTTCCTGCAAGCCCACTAGGGCCAGGACGACCAAGGCCGCAGCCCCGGCCAGCCATCCCGATTGTCGGCGCCGCCATCGAGCATCGGACATCGTGGCACATTCCTCCTTGGCCAGGCGGTAACGGTTGGCGCGGCAGGGGTTAGCGCTGGATCTTGGCCCATTGCCGGTCCAAGCGCAGGCCCGATACCGGCAAGGCCGTGCCCAGTCGCTGGGCGAAAAGCGACACCCGGTATTCTTCGAGCATCCAGCGGTACAGTATCAGTTCGGGGTCTTCGGTATCCATCATGCGGTGTTGTTCCAGGCACTGCCCGCACGCCTCTTGGCGGGGAAGGATTTCCTCTTCCCAGGCGCGGCGATCGCGGGCCAGGCCCCCCGCGGCGATCCGCTCCAGCCGAACCGCCATGGCCCGGCAATACCGCGGGAACTGCCGCAGCCAATGCCACGGCGTCTGCACGAGAAAGCCCGGTGGCATCAATCGCGCCAATTGGCCGGTGATGTCGGACACGGCGTACTGCCACGGCGCGTTGCGCGCCTGTTGCAGGGCTTGCCACGCCTCGTCGAAGGCCTGGCACAACGGCGGCATCAGCTCGGCGACCTCTTGAACGGCCACGCCGATACGCTGCCGGCCCGCTTCCAGGAACGCTTCGAACTGGGCTTTGGTGCGGGGGATGGGTTCGGTCAGAAACGCCCGGTCGGCAACGAGTTCGACCAACTCCGCGAGCAGATCGCGCGGGGTTTGCGGGGCCTCACTCGGCGCATTACCGGAGAACCCGGCCAGGCTGCCTAGGGCCTCTGCCATGCGCCGGAGCGGCGCCGCACAGGGCAGCCACTCGATCGCAGGCCGAAGGGTTGTCCCGGCCCGCAGCACCACCAGGCGGCGGAGCCCGGCGCGGGTGTGGCGTGCCGCCTTTTCTGCCGAAGGGGCCAAACGCAACCCCACCGCGCGCTGTTGGTCCACCAGCATCGGAAACGCCGCGATCACGAGGCCCGCCTGATCCAGGTGCACCACCTCGGGAAGCTCGTCAAAGTCCCAGTCCACCATCCCATCGCGCCGCCAGGCCCGGTCGTCTAGCGTGGCGAAGCGGCGCTGGGCCTCCTGGGCAAGCCGCTGGCGGAGTTCGCCCAGGTCGCGGCTTTGCGCTAGCACGTGCCCGGCAGCATCGACCACACAGATGTTCATCTGGAGTTCCCGGGGAAGCTTGTCGCGCTGGAAGTCGTGCGGCAAGATGCGCTGCCCGGCCAGCTTACTGACCACCTGGGCCACCGCGTCCAGCAACGAGCCATGGCCAAACCGCAGTCCCTCGGCCACCCGCTGTGCCGTCTCGGGCACCGGCACCAGGTGCCGGCGCAGCGGTTTGGGCAGGCTGCGGATGAGGGCCTCTACCTTGCGGGCCAATAGGCCGGGTACCAGCCATTCCAGCCGGCTTGGATCGACCCGCGACACGGCTTCGACCGGCACCGTGATCGTCACGCCGTCGTCTTCGGCCCCTGGATCGAAGGCATAGCGGACCGGCAGCTCCAGGCCATCCAGGTTCAGCACCTCCGGGAAGTCGGCGGGGTCCAGCGCTGGGGCCCCGTCGCGCAACAGGTCCTCCGGCCGCATGCGCAGTGCAGCCGGATCGGTCCGCGCGTGGCGCCGGTACCACCGCACCAGGCCCCGGGCATCGTACACCGTCGGGGGAAGGCGGCGATCGTAGAAGTCGTATTGGGCCCACTGGCCGAGCAGCAGGTCCGGCCGGCGCATCTTGTTCTGCCACCGGCCCAATTCTTCGAGCAACCGCCGGTTGTGCTCGAGGAAATCGAGTTGCACCTCCAGCCGGCCTTCCACCAGGCCGGCCTGGATGAGGACCTCGCGGGCCGCGGCCGGGTCCACTTCGCCCAAACGCACCTTGCGGGCCTCCACGATGGGCAGGCCGAAAAGCGTTACCTTTTCCCACGCCGCCGGGGCCTGCCAGCGGCGGTCCCAGTGCGGCTCGCTGTAGAAACGCTTGACCAATGGGCCTGCCAAAGGCTCGATCCACCGGGGCTGGATGTGGGCGCACGTGCGGAGGTAGCGCCGGTTGGTCTGGACCATCTCGGCCGCCACGATCCACCGGGGCTTCTTGGTAAATAGCGTCGAGCCGGGCCAAAGATAGAACTTCCGGCCGCCCGCCGCCGTGTACTGGTGCGCATCGGTCCGCAGGGCGACGTTCGAAAGCAATCCGGCCAGAATGGCCCGATGGATGGCCGCGTAGTCGTTGCACCACGGCCCGAGCTTCAATCCCGCCTGTTCGGCGATTTCCAGGAGTTGGCGGTGGATGTCCTGCCACTCGCGCATCCGGCTGTACGAAAGGAAGTTCTCCTGGCAGGCCCTGCGCAGCCGATGGCGCCCGCTGGTCTGTTTCAGCTCCTGGTAGAACTCCCAGAGGCGGATATAGGTGAGGAAGTCGGAATCGGGGTCGGCAAAGCGGGCGTGGGCGGCGTCGGCGGCCTCGAGCCGGTCCGCCGGCCGCCACCGCGGGTCCTGCACCGCCAGCGCCGCCGCGATGATCAGCACCTCGTGCAGGCAACGGTGCTCCTCGGCCGCCAGGATCATCCGCGCCAGGCGCGGGTCCACCGGAATCCCTGCCAGGCGGCGCCCGAGTTCGGTAAGTTCCTCCTGCTCGTCCAGGGCACCGAGTTCGAAAAGTGTGCGGTAGCCGTCCCGGACCGCCTCGGGGCGCGGCGGATCGAGAAACGGAAACCGCTCCACGGCCCCCAGCCCCAACACCTTGGTCTGGAGGATGACCCAGGCCAGATTGGTGCGAAGGATTTCGGGCGGGGTGTAGCGAGGCCGCGCCTCGTAGTCCTCGGCGCTATACAGGCGGATGCAGATGCCGGGGCCCACCCGGCCGCACCGCCCCGCCCGCTGATCGGCTGACGCCTGCGAAATCGGCTCGATGGGCAGCCGCTGCGTCTTCGATCGCGCCGAATACCGGCTGATCCGCGCCGTCCCCGGATCGATGACCCCGCGAATGCCCGGCACCGTCAGCGACGATTCCGCCACATTGGTGGCAATGACGATCCGCCGACCACTATGGGGCTCGAACACCCTCTGCTGCTCCGCCACCGGCAGCCGGGCGTACAGCGGCAGAATCTCGGTGGGATGCTCGGGGTCGTCGCCGGGAATGCGGTGTGACCGCAAAGCCTTGGCCGTCTCGTGGATCGCCTGCTCCGTAGGCATGAACACGAAGAGATCGCCCGGTGTCTGGCGGGCCACTTCGTCCACCGCATCCAGGACGGCCTGCTGGAGGTCCGGCTCGCCCGTCGCCTCATCGACCGCCGGCGGCCGCCAGCGGATTTCCACCGGCCAGGTCCGCCCCGCCACCTCGATCACCGGCGCTGGTACCCCATTTACGGCAAAGTGGGCCGCATAGCGGGCCACGTCGATCGTGGCCGACGTGATGATGAGCTTCAAGTCCCGCCGCTTTGCCAGCAGGTTCCGCAGATACCCCAGCAAGAAGTCGATATTCAACGACCGCTCGTGCGCCTCGTCCAGGATGATCGTGTCGTAGCGCTCCAGGAAGCGGTCCCCCTGGGTCTCGGCCAGGAGGATGCCATCGGTCATCAGCTTCACATAGGTCCGGGGGCTGGTGGCATCGGTAAAGCGGACCTTGTAGCCCACCTCCTGGCCCAGCGCTACCCCGAGTTCCGCAGCGATCCGCGCGGCGATGCTGCGGGCCGCAATCCGCCGAGGCTGCGTGTGCCCGATCATGCCCGCCACCCCCCGGCCCAACTCCAGGCAGATTTGCGGCAACTGCGTGGACTTGCCCGAACCCGTCTCGCCGCAAACCACCACCACGGGGTGCTCGCGGATAGCCTGGGCGATCTCCTGCCGCCGCAAGGTCACCGGCAGATCGTTCTGCCATCGTGGCCGGGGCAAATTGCGCAATCGCGAGCTGTACTCGGCCGCAGATTCTTCCACCAGGCGGTGGAACTGTTCCAGCAGGCGATCGGCTGCTTGCCCCCGCCGCCGAGCTGCCCCTATCGCGCGGAGCATCCGGCGGAGCCGAAAGCGGTCGGCCAGCATCGTGCCTTCGATGGCGGCTTCGAGCTGGGCCAACGCCACCTCCGGCGATCCTTGGCACATGGCACCCAACCTCCGCCGGCACCCCGCCTTCTAGCCCGGCGACTGCCGGCCTGCGGAACACCGCACCAGCCGATCCTCGATCACGCCGAACACCTGCCGGGCCACCTCGGTCTTGCTCCCCGAAAAAGCCCCCATCACCCGGCCTTGCCGATCGATGATCTCCACGGCGGTGTTTTCGCTGTGCATGGCGGCTGGCCCGTTGAGCACAATCAAATCGCAGCGCTTGCGGGCCATCTTTTCCATCGCCCGCACCCGCGGGTCTTCCGTCTCCAGGGCGAAGGCCACCATCCACTGCCCCGCCTTGCGCAGGCCGGCCAGCGTGGCGACGATATCGGGGGTCTCCTCCAGGCGGAGGTCCAGGCCCCGGCCCGTCTTCCGCAACTTGTGCCGAGCCACTTCCACCGGCCGATAGTCGCACGGCGCCGCCACGGCAATCATTCCCTCGCAATCGGGAAACACCCGGCAACACGCCTCGAGCATCTCTTGCGTGGAGACCACCCGTATGACCTCCGCCCCCGCCGGGTACTCGAGCTCTACCGGGCCGCTGACAATGACCACCTCATGCCCCGCCTCTAGAGCTGCCGCAGCCAGGGCCCTGCCCATCCGGCCGCTGGAAGCGTTCGTCAAATACCGCACCGGATCCAAATACTCGCGCGTGGGGCCGGAGGTGATCAGTATACGGTTCATCCCAACACTGGCCCTTCCTGCTCCGGCAGATGCGGCCGGCTGCCCAACCGGAAATGCCGGCCCGCAGCCCTGCCTGACCGCCACACGCTCGGCCGGCCCCGCCCGGCCGACAAGAAAAAAGACCCGCCGGCTTCGTACGCCTTCGGGTCCCCTCGAATGGAGCGGAGCGGGTTCGAACCGCCAACCCCCAGCTTGCAAAGCTGGTGCTCTCCCAGTTGAGCTACCGCCCCGAAACCGCCTGCCGACACCCGGTCCCCTCTGGAGGCTGGCCGACCAGCAACACCCCGTCCGAACCGGGTATACCCCCTCCAGAGCTAGCCCAAGCGCCCGCGGTCCAAATGGGTGCACTTGGATTCGAACCAAGGACCTCCGCCTTATCAGGGCGACGCTCTAACCAACTGAGCTATGCACCCGCAGCGGTGCGCGGCCAATGCCCGCACCGCGCACTCTATTGTACGACTCCGGCGGCTCCCCTCCAAGCCCGCCACCAGCCCCAATGGCCGAGGCACCTCCACCGCCGGTCGGCACCCTCTGCCCCAAAGACAGATGCTCCTAACGGAGCGGATTGCGATTGGCCCCTGGGCGAGGATACGACGCAACTCGCATTCCTGTGTTGACTTACACCGTTCCGCGCAGATATCTACCCCCCAAAAGCTGGAGCAGAGGAGATTCGAACTCCCGACCTCTGCAGTGCGATTGCAGCGCTCTCCCAACTGAGCTACCGCCCCCCGATATGTGTATTGCGTATCCTCCGCAGTGATCTTGACGGCTGCGTGCGGCCTTGATCGAGTGGCCGACCGCCGCGTTGCCGACATCCTGCCGAACGGATTGGATTGTACGGTGTGGCCATGGGCCTGTCAAAGCCGCTGCCCTGACTAATGAAGCGGAAGAGGACCGGGAGGTCGGAGGCAAATCGGTCCCCGCTGCCGCGACCATGCGGCCACTGAGGCAGGTCTGGTCCGGGTGACGAGTGGCCCGAAGAAACTGCCTGGCTGGTCAATACCGCTGAAGCAGTTCCAGCATCTTTCGATCAAGCTGGTGGCCGTGAAAATCCTCGTATTTCACATCGGTCCGTCCGCTGTCCAGAATGCCGAACGAGCCGCGAAAGTTCCAAAGGGCCCAGCCCCATCCGGCTTCTTTCCAGTTGGCCAGGCAATCTTCCATCCAGGCCAGGGTAACGTCGTGGGGGGTGCGGTTGAAGGCGCCGAACTCGCCGACCATGACGCCGATGCCCTTGGCCTGGGCCTCCTTCCAGGGCCGAATCATGGTTTCTTGGAGCCAAGCCCGGTCAAGACGCTGGCCGCCGAGGAGTTCGGGCCCTTTTGGGCCGGTGTGGTAGCGCAACCGGGGGGGCTTTTCTCCCCAGGCGTGGCGCAGCGTGATGGTGGCCTCGCGGGGGTCGCCGGCCATGCGCAGGCCTAGTTGGGCAAGGTGCATCCAATCGCCGTCGGTAACGTGGATGCGGACCTGGCGCGTTCCGGCGGGCAGTTGGACCTCGTAGTCGCGGTCGTAGAGGTTCTGGTAAGTCTTCCACTCGGGCCGGTACACCGCCTTTTTCCACTCCCCCTGGCCGGGGCCGCAAACGAAATCTCTCTGCCAGATGGACTTGCCGTCGGCCTCGACGACCAGCGTGGCCCGGCTGGAGACCTCGCCCACGTGCAACCGCAGTTGGCAGGGCTGGTTCCACGGCCCGTCGATCACTAGCGGCGCCTGGAGGGAGCGCTTTTGGGAGCCGTAGAGCATTCCCGGGGCGGTCACGATGGGCCAAGTCGGCACCGGGAACCGGTCTGCTCCGCCCACCCAGCTTGCCTGATAGTGGGTCAGCTCCATGGGCGCATAGCCTCGCGTAGCCTGGGCCACGCGCAGCTCGCGCAACTCCAAGACCGGCATGGTGCCCCACTGAAGGCCGTCGGACACAATCAGCCGGTCGGGGTCTTCGCGGCGGATAGCCTCGACAATGCCGCGGACCACGCGGACATAGGCGGCGGGCTCAACCCCCGCCGGTTCGTTAAACAGATTGAACGCCAGAAACCGGTTTGGGATGCCTTTGTATCGCCGGGCAAACATCGCCCAGTGTTTGGCGCATACCCGCTGGGCATCGGGATCGGTCCACAGGCTCTTGGGCTCCGGCGGCCGGGCCACCGTGTACCCCGGCGCCCGGTGGAAATTGATCCACACGTGGATGCCATACTTCTGGCCCCAGGCTACCGCTTGGTCGATCTCTTTGAGCGTCGGTTCGTGGAACTGTTCCCAGTCGTCGCCTTGGATCCAGCACCGGTAATCCATGGGCAGGCGCACGAAGTTGAAGCCCAGCTCGGCGATCCAGCGGAAATCGTCCTCGACAAAGGGCTTGTTCGAGCCGCGATTGAACTTCTCCAGGAGATTGAAGCCTCGCCAGCGGGGGAGATGCTCAGGGGAGGGCTCGGGCAGGGCCGCGGCGCGGGCTCCGACCGGCTGGGGTACCGGCTGCCGCGGGGCGTCGGCCTGGCCCGCGTGGGCCCCGTGCGCCAAAGCCGCAAGGAGTGCCAGCAGTGCGTACATGTGCCTGGACATAAGCCGCCTTTCGCTAATCGAGTCCAAGGATCCGTAGTCGCGGTCTTGCCATAACATAACCGGCGTCCAGCGGCGATGCCAGGCGCCAGCCCCGGCACCATTTCGAGGCGATGCCGCGTTCCAATGGGCGGATTGCGGGAAACCGGCGGCTTTGCACGGGCGGGGGTTTTCGCTCGGCGTCTGCTGCCGGCCGTGGTCTCGGCGGCGATTCAGGCAGAGGTTCTTTGGTGTGCGCGGCAGCTTGGCGCGGAACCAATGGTGCCGAGCGGGGTTCAATACGGATGATGTCGGAAGGTCTCGCAGCGGTTGGTTTTTACCCAATCGAGGGGTAAGGCCGCTGCAACGGTCCGCTTATCGAGGAGTTCCGCCGATGAAGGTACTTCGCTACGTGCTGGCATTGTTGTTGGTACTGGCGGTGGCATCCCCCTTAATGGCGGGGGAGGGCA
>JBBIQF010000130.1:0-14992 GCA_037442445.1 Planctomycetaceae bacterium | reverse complement strand
CCCACGAGCCGTGACCCACGAGCCGGGCCCGTGAGCCGGGCCCGTAAGGGCCCGGTGCGGCTGGCCGTTTCCACACCGTTTTGCGTTCGTTTTCCGCGCACGGCGCCTGCCGTCACGCCAACAGGGCGGCGAGATGCTTTAGGCTGCGGGCGGCTTCATCCAGCGAGCCGCACTCGACCGACAGCACGATGTCCCGGGGGCACTTGCGCACGATACTGATCACCCGGGCCCAGTCGATCACGCCGTCGCCGCAGGCGCAGCCCACGGGCGTGCCGGTGACCTTGCCTCGTTCCGCCTCGGAATGCGCCACGGAGATATCTTTGGCGTGCACGTGGACCAGCCGGTCGCACACCCGCTCGAGCCAGGCATACGGGTCCTGGCCGGCCAGGTAGGCGTTGCCGGTATCGAGGTTGATGCCGATGGCGGGCGACTTGACGAGGTTGTAGATGCGGTCCAGGCCTTCCGGGGTCTTGGAATACTGGGCGTGGCACTCCAGTCCGATCTTGATGCCCCGCCGCTCGGCCACGAAGGCCGCCTCCTGGAGCGTGTAGCGCATCAGCACGTGGTCCTCTTCTTCGGTGGTCCAAGGGGCTTTGATGCCCTCGTCGGTGTTGACCACCGGCGCGCCGCACTCGGCGGCGAAGCGGATGGCCTGCTTGAGGTAGTCGCCGTGCATATCGGGCCGGCACAGCGGGCCGTGGGCCTGAAGCCCAGAGATTTTCAGCCCGTACTTCTCGGCCGCGCTGCGAATCCTCCAGGGGTCGTCCCACATCGAGACGGTGTGGTAGTAGCCGGCCTCGCTCATCAGCTCGCGGCCCCAATGGACCATAGGCTCGATGTACTTGAACCCCAATTCCGCCGCCTTTTGCACGCCCCACTCAAACGGCTTTTCGTGCCGGCGGATGGCTTCCAGATTCATGCCGATGAAGATTTGGCCCATGGTTGGACTCCTGTAAGTGCGACGTCTTGTGCGGGCCACCGTGGCCGGCAAAACATCATGCCAAACCCGGCGGCGCGGTGCAAGCGTGCGAGGCGCCGCGAGCCCCGGCGTGCGTGGCGGGCCGGGCTCATGGGTACCGAGCCGCGACCGCAAGAAGGCGGCCCCTGGCCACCCCTCACGGGCCGACTGGCGTTGGCGCCGGGCTTTGTGGGCGCCCGCGGCGGCAAACGCCCGTAAACCGGCGTCGGTCCATGGCCAGCCCCACCGGGCCCTTACGGGCCCGGCTCGTGAACCCGGCTCGTGGACCCGGCTTGCGGGCCCGGCTCCGATCGGAGCCGGGCCCAGAAAGTCGGACCGGCCAACTCCCCCGCCGAGCCAGAACGCCGCCTACAGATCGATGTTGATCTCGTTCGTGCCGGCTTTGACCTCGCGGATGAGGTCCGAGGTCTCTTTGCTGGTGTACTTGGCCGGGATGCCACCCGTATCGGGCTTGGCCCCCGCGGCGGCGGCCTCCATCATCTTGCCGTAGTCGGCCGTTGGGTTGTTGGGGTCGATGGCCTCGCCTTTCTGCGGCATGGTGATCCACACCACGTGCTTGCCCAGCACGGCACCGTCGTCTTTGCCGAAGGTGCTCAGCGTGTAGCGGCCGTCGGCGTCGGCCACGCCGGTGGCCACCCGGGGCGACTTGCCCTCCTTGAGGTCGAAGTTCACATTGGCCCCGGCCAGGGGCTTGCCATTGAGGGTGATTCGGCCGGAGACGCGGCCGGTTTGCGGCCCTTTTGCGCCGGTGCAACCTGGCCATGCAACTAGGGCCAGGGCCGCCATCATCAGTCCAAAGTAACGCATGGTGCATCCCTCCCGCGGCTGAAAACTGGCTAAGTCAAAGGGAAGTGGTCCCACTTCCCCTGATCCGCTCCGTGCTCCCTACCCCTTCTTGCCTCCTGGCTAGAACTGGCCTACGGGTTGCCGGTCGCGGCGGTCACCCAGGCGCTGGTAGGTCATGTAGTCGATGGTCTCGGAGAGGAATCGCACCGAGCCATCGGCCAGAACGAACTGGGCCCCGCCGGGGTGCAGCGACTTGAACCCCTGCGAGGTCTGCCAGATGCGGTAGTCGTTGCAGTTCTGCGAGCTAGAGCTTCCCGGCGGCTCGCCCGGGCAGGTGGGGAAGTTGATGGGCGCGGTCGTGGCCGTCCATAAGGCATTGGGGTTCATCCACCCGCCGCGGTGATGGTCGCCGCACCAGGGCCGGATCTCGCCCATCATGATGGTGTTCGAGGTGCCGTCCAGGATGTCCTGGAACCGGGCGGCATAGGAGTAGCGGGAGAAGCAACCGGAGACTTGGCTTCCGTCTTCGGTGCTGCCGTGCCCCACCGGACCGCCTCCGAGGTTGTTTCCGGGGTAGGCGGTGCACCCACCCCACTGGGCCGACATCGCCTGGTTGCCGATGCTGGGGGCGTAATTGGTCTGGCCGGGGTTGGGGTTGCGCCACGTGTCGCTGGGGCAGCGCAAGGTGGGCAGCTCGCGCTGGCCATACCCCAGAGTGGCCAACTGGGCCACCACATCGCCGCGGAAGTCCAGTTGCCCATATAGGGCCGTCTGTTCCAAGAAGGGCAGCAACTTCACCAGAAGCGAGCCTTTCCGGTGTGCGCCGGCCTGCCACACGTATCCATAGCCGCCGCTGCACGAGCCGGTGCCGGGGTTGGCCGGGTCGCAGTTGCGGTTGCCCGGGGCGAACTGCCCGTACTTGTCGGCATAGTTGTGATGGGCCAGTCCGAGTTGCTTCAAATGGTTGCTGCACTGCGAGCGGCGTGCCGCCTCGCGGGCAGCTTGCACCGCCGGCAACAAAAGCGCGATGAGAATTCCGATGATCGCGATCACCACCAGTAGCTCCACCAGCGTGAACGCGACCTTGCGCAAAGGTCTCCCCCGTAACATGGGCACACCTCCCAAACGTAGGAAATGGGTTGATACCTTGGCGGACGCTTGCCCGCTGGAGGGCAAACCGCGGCATCCACCAACACGGCCCTATTGTGCTCGAACAGGCCAGGAAAAATCAAGAGGGGGGAAGGCAGTTTGCCAAAATTCTGTCGATTGGACGTTTCCCTGCTTTGGAGGGGGCAGGGTGGTCCATCGCGGCCGAACTCTCTGGCACGCATGGGGCCGAAAAGAGGGTCGCTTGCAAGCCCACGCCCGGTGCGCCCGGTTGACATGCGACGTCGGGGCCCTAAGATGAGCCTGCGGCCCGGGGGACGCGGGCATGTTGCCCGCATGGTTGGCGGCTGGGGCGACCGCACTGCCCGAGCGGCGGCGACGGTTGCGTTTTCCGAGGCCGGCCAGGCCATCTTAGGTGCGTTTGGAACGGGGCAGGTTGTCGTATTTCGGCTTTGAGCGAGGAATAGCGGCTGTGGATGCTTCTTCGGTTTCTCGGCGCGGATTTCTGGGCGGGGCGCTTGTGGCAGGGGCATCGGTGGCGGGTTTGGTGGCCGGCGAGGCGGCCCAGCCGGACCCCAGCAGCGTGGGTGAGCCACGCCCGGCCCCTTCGGGCCAATCCGCAGGACGTGCCCAAGCGGCGGGCCGGAAGATCAAGCTGGGCCTGATCGGTTGCGGGGGCCGGGGGCCGTGGCTGGCCGAACTGTTCCGCAAGCACGGCGGCTACGAGCTTCATGCCGTGGCCGACTATTTTGCCGACCGGGCCCAGGCGGCGGGCGAGAAGTTCGGGGTGCCTGCCGGGCGGCGGTTTGCGGGTTTGCGGGCGCACGAGCGGCTGCTTTCCAGCGGGGTCGAAGCCGTGGCGGTGGTCAACGTGCCGCGGTTCCATCCCGAGCACATCCAGGCGGCGGTCGAGGCGGGCTGCCACGTGTTTGCCGCCAAGCCGGTAGCGATCGATGTGCCGGGGGCGCTGAAGGTGGCCTCCGCCGGCAAGGCCGCCACGCAAAAGAAGCGCTGCTTTCTGGTCGACTACCAGATGCCCACCGATCCCATCATCCGCGAAGTGGTCAAGCGGGTGCACGAGGGCGGGTTGGGCCGCCTGGCCCATCTCGATAGCCTGGGCATCTCGCCCCCCTGGGCCGAGCCCAAGGTGGCCTCGCTGGAGGAGCGCCTGCGGAGCCGCTGGCTGAGCCTGATTGCGCTGTCGGGCGACGTGATTACCGAGAATTCCATCCATATCATCAATGCGCTTTTGTGGCTGGTGGGGAAGCGGCCGGTGCGGGCGATCGGCCGGGCCAAGGTCTGCCGCCCCCACCCCCGCGACGACTTCCGCGAGGTGTACCTGGTGACCTACGAGTTCGACGACGGCGTGCTGTGGACCCATCGCTGCCAGTCGCTCAACAACCAGTTGGAGTGGGCCCTGCGCCTGGAGGCCTTCGGCGACCAAGCCACCGCCGTGTTGAGCTACCGGGGCCGGTCCTACCTTCGCGGCGGGCCGAAACACTATGGCGGCGGCACGGTCGATAGCCTGTACGACCAGGGGGCCATGCGCAACATCGCCACCTTCTACGAGAATATTCTGGAAGGCCGGTGCGATAACCCCACGGTGGCCCAGGCGGCCGATGACGTATTGGTGGCCGTACTGGGCCGCGAGGCGGCCGCCCGCCGCTGCGAGCTTTCGATGGACGAACTGTTGCGCGAGAACCGGGCGCTGGAACTGGACCTGAGCGGCCTGAAGGCGTAAGTGCCCCCGGGGCTGGGCCGCGGGTCCCCGCACGTAGTCTCCCATCCGTGGCCGAAGCGATTGAAACCCACATCGCCCGAGCGCTGGAAGGTCTCCAGCCGGCGTCGGAGCAGTACGCGGTCGAGGTCATCGACCGGCTGTTGGCTGCCGGCCAGCAGTTGGGGGCCAGCGACCTGCACTTCCAGCCGGCGGCCGAGGGGTTGGAAGTGCGGTTGCGCATCGACGGGGTGTTGCATCGCGGCCATGTGTTTCCCGCGGCGGTGGCCGGCAACTTGTTGGCCCGCTTGAAGGTGTGCGCCGACTTGCTGACGTATCGGACCGACGTCCCGCAAGAGGGCCGCATCCGCGCGTCCGATTCGCCGATCGAGATGCGGGTAAGCACGTTCCCCACCATTTATGGCGAAAAGGCGGTGGTGCGGTATTTTGCCGGGCCGCGGCGCTACCTGTACCTGGACGACCTGGGGTTTCCGCCGGACGTCGTGGACCCTTTGCGGCGGCTGTTGGGCGAGACCTCGGGGGCGATTCTGGCCACCGGGCCGGCCGGCAGCGGCAAGACGACCACCGTGTACGCCTGCCTGCGAGAACTGGCCGCCCAGTCGGCGGGGCAGCGGAGCCTGGTATCGCTGGAAGACCCGGTCGAGGTGCCGGTGCCGGGCGTGGCCCAGTCGCAGGTCAATCCGCGGGTGGGGCTGGATCTGGCCACCGGCCTGCGCTTCCTGTTGCGCCAGGACCCGGAGGTGATCCTGGTGGGCGAGATCCGGGACCCAGCCACGGCCGAGGCCGCCTTTCAGGCCTCGCTGACCGGCCACCTGGTGCTGACCACCTTTCACGCCGGCAGCGCGGCTGAGGCCATCAGCCGGCTGTCCGACATGGGCATCGAACCCTACGTGTTGCGGAGCGGGGTGCTGGCCATCCTTGGCCAGCGGCTGCTCCGGCAGTTGTGCGCCTGCGCGCGGTGGACCGAAGATCCGGCGGCTCGGCTGGGCCTGCCCGTGGACCGCGTGCGCGTGCCGGTGGGCTGTGCGCAGTGCCGCGGCACGGGCTATGGCGGCCGGATGGTCCTGGCCGAACTCTTGACCGCCCAGCGCACCGAACTGGGCCGGGCCATCCTTTCCCGCAGCGATGCGGCCACCCTGGAGCGTCTGGCCGTGGCCGCCGGCATGATCACCCGCTGGCAGCGAGGCTACGAAGCCGTGCGCCAGGGCCTGACCAGTCCGGCGGAACTCCGCCGCGTACTGGGATTTGGCGAACCGCCAGCGCCAAACCTTTTGGACCAGGGCCACCGCGCCGGCGCATAAGAGCCTGCGTGCACCTCTTGGGCATACGCAAGCCCGGGTTGCGGCAAGGCGGGCCTCACCCGGCCTGGCGCCGGGCACGGCGGAGTTGCGCCACCGTGCGGGCCAAATCCCGGCGTAACGGGGCGTTCGCCAGGGCCCGGCAGAACCAATGCTCGGCCGCGGCCAGTTCGCCCGCCTCCTCGCCCTCGGAGAAATGGAGATACGCTCGGGCCACGAGCTCGGCATATTCGGCGCGCAGGGGGCACACTTCGGCCGCCCAAAGCCCGCCGGGAAGGGCCGTCTCCAACTCTGCCCGCTTTTCCGCAGGGGGCACGCGTGGCACGCGTTGGGCCAACAGGGCCAGGCGCAAGGGGGCCGCTGCCCGGTCGGCCAACGCGTCCCGCGCCGCGCCCCACAGGCACAGGCCAATCGCCGCGATCATGGCCGCCGCCAGGCCATCGCGCCATGCCCGCCGCATTGGCCCGGCCGGCTGCGCCGCCGCAGGCTCCGTGCCGCTTATTCCCATGAGAGCCCCCACCAGCACGGCGGCCAAAAGCGCGTTGGCCGGCACGTGCAGGTTCCAATCGAACAGCCCATGGGGGACGAAGGCCACAAGCGAGGCCCCAATCCCCAGGGCCAGCGGCCGCTCAGGCCCCGCCAACACCGCGGCCCACCTGCGCCGCACCCCGCGCGCAGCCAGGATGGCGAACACCACCGCCACAACCACGCCGGTTGCGCCTGTCTCGGCAGCGAATTGCAGGTAATCGGCATGGGCGAAACCCAGCGGCCGGACCGCCTGTTGGGCCACTTCCCCGCCCGCTTGGCCGGCTGCGTAATGCGGATACGCATCGGCGAACACCGCCAAACCCAGTCCGGTCCAGGGGGCATCGGCCCACATGCGGGCGCACAAGCGCCACATCTCCCAGCGGCCACGCACCGATTTTTGCAGCGAGTCGGCCAGCGCCACCGCTGGCTCCGGAAGTCCCATGCGCCCCATAGCACCCGCTACATCCCACCGCACAGGCAGCGCGAACGCGGCGATCCAAGCAACCGCGATGAAAGTGAACGCCATGCCCCAGGCCCGCCGCCATTTGCCAGCCGCCGCCTGCCATGCCAGCCATGCCAGCCCCAGCACGAGGCCGGCCGTGCCTGCCCACGATTTGGCGCCCGCGGCCACGGTGGCCAAGGCGGCCGCTGCCATCGACCCGGCCAGCACGCCTCGCACGGTTCGCTGCCACCGCCCCACGCGGCCGGCCCCGCAGGCCACCAGCGCAATGGCCAAGGGAATCGTCAGCTCCAGACATCCGCCATAATGGTTGCTGACTACGAACGGCCCGAAGGTGTCGCCCACGTTCCACGAGAACACGGTGTACGAGACCTGGCCCACCGCGACCTGCTCGGCATAACCGAATCCCGCGCTGTGCTTGGGGGCCAATAGCGGGCTCTTGTACGACTTCAGCGGGCCCCGCATGTCGTGAAAGCCCAACAAAGGGCCGCCGCGAAACGGCCAGGTCGCCAGCCCCAACACCAATACCGCCACCCCTACCCCGGCCACGCACCACGCCAGCCATCGGGCGGCGCGGCCACGCCGGGCCAAATCGGCGAGCATGGCCACCACCAAGGTCAATAAGAAACCCTCGCGGGCGGCCGCAAGGGTCTCGCCCGGCGCCAGCGACACCCGCGCCGCAAGGTCCAGCCCGCTGGTCACTCTGGCCTCCAGCCAACGCTGCCCAGCAACGGGCGAAACCGCGGCCAATAGACCGCCCGGCATGGGGCACACCTCGAGCCCCGCCAGCAGCGCCACGGCCGCCGGCAGCCAAAGCCAGCGGAGACTCCCCGGTTGCCCCGCCAGCCAAACGATGGCCGCCAGGCCTACCAGCGCTTCCATGGCCGCTTGGGACCAGGCCTCGGTGGCCCCGAACACCAAGGGCGCAAAGCCGGCCGCGGCGGAAAGCAAGACGATGGCTGCGGGGACCCGTTGGGGTTCTTCAAGGGGCCTGGCCGGTGGTGGTTGGCCGTCATCCGGCAAGAGCGTCTCTCCCAAGCCAAGGGGTCAGCAATAGTATAGCCTATGCGTGACTGGGGAGGGCGCTAAAGGAGTGCGGGCATGGTGCCTGCATGCGCGGCAGCCGGGACGGCTGCACCACAATAACTCCACAAGGGGCCGGGATGGGCGGGCTGCGGAATTGCGCGATGTGCTTTAGGGTACCCGGTCGGCGGGCAAGACAAGCCGCACAGGGCCCAAGCCGGTATCCAACGCGATACTGATTTCGACCTGCCCGGCCAGGCGATCGAACTGGCCCGTCACCTTGCCGACCGGCGCGTGGCCGCTGGGCGTCCGCTGGAATAACCGCTCCTCGAACAGCAGCTTCTCGGGCGCGCCAAAGTACGAGGCGTTTGTGAAACGCAGGGAGGCGATGGGTTCAAGCTTCCACTGTTGCAGGCGGGGATTGATGGCTTGCAGCACGACGAGCTGGCTTTCGTGGACGGTCCCGACGCTGCGCCAGACCTTCCATCCGCCGTAGCAAACCAGCGCCAATACCGCCAGCAACACGGCGGCGGCCACCAGTTTCAGGCCTTGGGCGGCCAGCCGGCGCAGCATGTTCACCCACCCCAGTCCATGGCGGCGGCGGAAGTCGGCCTCGGCCGCCTTGACCGTCTCCTGCCACATCTGCCGCATCCGCTGGTCCATCTGGACCTCCATAGCTTGGCGGAGGGCTTGCTTGCGTTTCTCAGCGGGCGGCAGCGGCTTGGCGGGCGGGGCGCTAGGCCGCGTGGTCGCCGGCGGCTGGACCACGGTTTCGCTGGCTGCACTGGGATGCCCCTTGACCGAGGGCTGGCCCGCGGCCCGTACCGCTTCGAACGGGCGCAGCGCGGCGATGACCTCCGCCATCGATTGGGGGCGGTCTTCAGGCCGCTTGGCCAGCATCCGCCGGAACGCAGCGTCCAACCCCTCGGGAATGTCGGCACGGAACTGGCGCAGCGACGGCACAGGCTGCTGCTTATGGGCCACGAGCTTCTCCACAAGGCCCTCGGCAGCGAAGACCGGCCGGCCGGTCAACAGGTAAAACAGCGTGCATCCGAGGCTGTAGATGTCGCCCCGATGGTCCACCCGCCGGATGTCGGCGGCCTGCTCGGGCGGCATGTAATCGACCGTGCCCATCACCTGCCCGCTCCGCGTCAAGCCGGGGTCCAGGGTCGCGTCGTCCGGCCCGCAGCGTTCCTGGAACCGGGCCAGCCCCAGGTCCAGGATCTTCACCCGCCCCTGGCGGTCCAACAGCAGGTTGGAAGGCTTGATGTCGCGGTGGATCACCTTTTGGGCATGGGCGTATTCCAAGCCCTGGGCCGCCTGGATCACGTAGTTGACCGCCCGATCCACGGGCAAAGGCCCTTGCCGCCGCACCAGCGAGCCGAGGTCCTCGCCTTCGACGTACTCCATGACCAAGAAGTGGGTATCGCCTGCCTGGTCAGCATCATACGCCGTCACGACGTTGGGGTGCGACAACCGGGCCGCCGCCTTCACCTCGCGCTGAAAGCGCTGGACCGCCTCGGGGGAATTGGTGGCCCAGGGCGGCAACATCTTGAGTGCCACCACGCGGTCCATGCGGCGATGCCAGGCCTTGAACACCTGGCCCATACCCCCCTCGCCCAGCCGGTCCAACAGAAGGTAATTGCCCAACAACAGACTGGAGGTACGGCCTTCGGCGACGATTTGGGCCTGGAATTGCGTAAGTTTGCCCGCACCCACCAACTGCGTGAGAAGCTCTTGCGGCGTGGCCGGTCGGGGGTCGGCCGAGGAACCCTCCAAGATCGCGGTCATCTCTTCGGCTTTCACCAGGCCCGAGGCCGAAAGCGTGTGGGCGAGTTCTTTGACGGAATTCTCCATGGCCGGGTTCCAAGGGTTACTTCCTCCCGGACAGTCGAAACAAAACAGCGGCGTTTGCAGACGCCGCCCGATGCGGGCACCATCCTTTGGTCCCCCCCTCGAATCGGTTCCTCAGCCCCGTGGATGATGCGACTAGGCCCCGCGCGCTTGCCCGGGGTTGGCATGGCACGTCCCCAATGATTCAGTGTGTTCACCGACGAGCTGCAAGTCAACGTATGCGGCACGCCGAAGGGCGCGGCCGGGGCCTACTATTGGCGTGCGGGCATCGTGCCTGCATGCGCGGCAGCCGGGACGGCTGCAGCACAAGGCAAGGCCTGTACAAGGCAGCAGCGACGGCTGCACCACAAGGGTGGACGGTCGGCGCGGTCCGTGCGAGTTGGCCGCGGCGATGGTTTTGGGGCCTTTTCACGCCCCGATGGCCGCAGTACGATGTCGGTCGGTCCAGCCCCCCGGAGCCGAACCCAACGGGTGTATTCCGCGCCGGAGGGCTGTAAGGTGTGCTCGCCGCCGGCGCACAGCCGGGGCCTGGATGTGCCGTCCAATCTATTCCGTAAAGGGCGAGAGTTATGCCGCGCTGCCAGTCGCGCCGCACGTTTTTCAGGGCCACTTCAGCGGGTGTTGCCGCGATGGCCCTATGTGCCCGCAGCTATGGCCGGGTCGCCGGCGCCAATGACCGCATCGCGATCGGTGTGATCGGTTGCGGGGGGCGGGGCTTGAAGGCGCACATGCCCGGCGTGCAGAAATGGGCCAAGCAGGAGAACATCGAGATCACGGCCGTGGCCGACCCATGGCGCCCGCGGCGTGAAGAAGCGGCGGCCAAGGTGGCCGAATGGTTCGGCCGGCCCGCCCGCCAGTTCGTCTCCTACCGCCAGATTCTGGAACTGGCCGACGTGGACGCGGTGATGATCGCCTCGCCCGACCATCAGCACGCCATGCAGCTCAAAGCGGCGGCCGAGGCCAAGAAGGACGCTTATGGGGAAAAGCCCCTGGCCATGGACATGCCGTCGCTTTTGGCGTGCTGCGATGCCGTGCGGGCTGCCGGCATCGTGGTGCAAGTGGGCACGCAGGTCCGCAGCTTTCCCACGAGCACCGGCTGCCGGGAACTGTTCCGGCAAGGGGTGCTCGGCAAGGTGGCGCGCATCGAACAGTGCCGCAACGGGTCCAGGCCGTACTGGTATTCGTACGTCGAGCGCCAAGCCAAGGCCGAAGAGGTGGATTGGGCCGAGTTCCTCGCCGGCCGGCCGATGCGCCCCTTCCGCAGCGACTTGCTGACGGGCTGGTACGGCTACCGGGAGTTTTCCGATGGCCCGATCGCCAACCTGGGTTGCCACTTCATCGACCTGGTGCACTACATCACCGGGGCCCAGTATCCCACCAGCGCGGTGGCCTTAGGCGGCACGTTCACGTGGAAGGACCATCACGGATTCACCTGCCCGGACCACGCCCAGGCCCTGTGGATCTATCCCGAGGGTTTCATGGTCAGCTACTCGAGCAACTTTGGGAATGCGGGCGGCAACACATTCCGAATCTACGGCGACCAGGGCGTGATGAACCTGACCAACTGGCAGCGCCCGACCGTCTCGGGCGAAGGCGGCAGCAAGAAAGGCAAGCTGGGCAAAGAAGTACCCGTGGAACCCATCGAAACGCCGGATCATTTCCTCAACTGGCTCCAATGCCTCCGCACGCGCAAGGCCTGCAATGCCCCGATCGAGGCCGGCTACCAGCACGCCGTGGCGGTCATCATGGCCATGCGGGCCTTCGATACCGGGCGCAGGCAGATCTACGACCACGCCAAGCGCGAAATCCGCGAGGGATAAAACCCTGGTCCCGGAGCGTGGCGGACGGGCATTCAGCGCAGGCCCCGGCAACCCGCAAAGTCTCAAACGCCACCGGTTTCTTTTCGGGAGATACTTGCCATGTCCAAGCGATTACATGCACGCGGGAAAACCGATCGAGCGCGGTCGAAGTTGCCGGCCCTGGCCGGTTGGCTTTTCGGGGTGCTGGCCGCCGCCGGAGTGGCCCTTGCGGTGGCTGCGGAGCGGGCCGGCCCGGCCGGGCCAGCCAAGCGAGTCCTCCGGGCAGGGGCAGCCACCAGCAACATCACGCCTTTTCTGGATCAGCCGATCGTGGGTGGCTGGACGGCCCCGGCAGCCAAGCACATCCACGACGAACTCCATGCCCGGTGCCTGGTGCTGGACAACGGGACCGAGCGGATCGGCATCGTCGTGGCCGACAGCCTAGGCATCCCCCGCGAAGTGTTCGACGAAGCCAAACGCCTGGTGCATAAGCACACCGGATTGGCGCCGGACCATCTGTTGATGTCGGCCACGCATACCCACTCGGCCGCCAGTGCCCGGCCTTCCAACGTGCTGGCGCCGGACAAGGAATTCACCGACTACCAGCAGTTCCTGGCGCGGCGCATCGCCGACGGCCTGCGCCGCGCCCTGAACAACCTCCAGCCGGCCCGGATCGCTTGGGGCACGGCCCAGGAACCGCGGCACGTCTTCAACCGCCGGTGGCGGATGAAGTCCGGCACCCGCCTGCTCAACCCCTTCGGCGGAGAGGATAAGGTGAAGATGAACCCCGGCCACCAGCACCCCGGCCTGCTGGAGCCCGCCGGGCCCGTGGACCCCGAGATCGGGTTCTTCGTGGTCCAATCCACCGACGGCCGGCCCATCGCCCTGGTGGCCAATTATTCGCTCCACTACGTGGGCGGCACGCGCGGACCGGAGATCTCGGCCGACTACTTCGCCATGTTCGCCGACCGCATCCAGCAGTTGCTCGGGGCCGATCGGCTCGATCCGCCGTTTGTGGCCATGATGTCCAACGGCACCAGCGGCAACATCAACAGCATCAACTACGCCGGGCCACCCGAAAAGTTCGCCCCCTATGAGAAAATGCGCCTGGTGGCCGAGCATGTCGCCCAGGCCGTCTTCGCCCAATTTCCCAAACTGGTGTACCACGATTGGGTGCCGCTGGGCATCCGGCAGCGCGAGCTGGAACTGGCGGTGCGCAAACCGACCGCGGAGCAGTTGGCCCGCGCTCGGGAAGTCCTGGCCCACCCCGAGCGGCCCGACAAGTTCCCCCACGAGCGCACTTATGCCCAACGCATCGTCCAGTTGCAGCAATCGCCCGCCACGGTCCGCATCCTCCTCCAGGCCGTGCGGATCGGCGACTTGGGCATCACGGCCATCCCCTTCGAGACGTTCGTCGAAACCGGCCTGGAGCTGAAGGCCAAGAACCCCTTCAAGCCCTCCTTTACCATCTCGCTGGCCAACGGCACCTACGGCTACCTGCCCACCCCCGAGCAGCACGCCCTGGGCGGGTACGAGACCTGGCTGGGCACAAGCCGCGTCGAGGTTCAGGCCTCGACCAAAATCACCGCCGCCTTGCTCGAGATGCTGGGCGAACTGAAACAGGCCGGGGACTCGTCGGCCCGCAAGTAGCCTCGATGGCGATGACCAGCGTAACCGTTCACGGCCCAGGACGTTATCGGGCAACACGCAATGCCTCGGCCACGACAGAGCGTGGCCCTCCACCCTGGAGGGACGCGCTCCGTCGCGTCCGCCGCCCTCTCGCCGCACCCCGCACGCTCCTTGCCCTTGAGCATCCGGAAGGGCCCAGGCGGCGAACGGCTACATGACCAGCCGGCGGCCACTGCCCGCTCTAGCGGCCTGTAACCAACTCGATGCCCGCGCCGGTCCCCAGGTTGCGCGAATACTGGCGCCGCTGGGGGTCGTTCCAGTGCTCGTGCACCCCCAGGCTTTCCAGCGGCGTGCCGTCGGCCTCGGGATCGTAACGCACGCCGGAGGGGGGCTGGTGGGCCAAGGCCGCTTCGTGCAGATAGTTGTCCACGGCTCCCACCATGCGGACCGCCGTCTCTTCGGCCGCACAGAAATCGACGATCACCGACTCCAGCGCCACCGGGTCCTGCGAAGCGAACAGGCTGGCTGTCCAATGCCCGGAAAACGGCGGCGACTGCCACTTTTCCGGCCGGTGGTTCTGGTGCGGGGCCGCATACAAAGCGTCGATGAGGTAAAGGACCGTCTTGCCTCCCAGGTCCTTGTGCCCCATCAAGTCCACCAGGGCATTGTAGGTGCCCATGGGCCGGCGATACGTGGTGATGCTGTCGTGCATGTTGCTGGGATTCCAGCCGCGGTGCGGGTCCTGCGGTCCGGTATTCTCCCGGTACACCGAGCCGTAGTGGTTCTTGGCGCACAGCGTCACGGCCGCCAGGCTATGGCCTTTCAATAGCGCCACATTGATCAGATACGTGGCCCGGGTCACGCAGGTGGGGAGATAGGTTCGGCCATTGTCCGGCACGCTGGGGTCGGCGAAATGGAGGGCCACCGCTTTGTCGGGCTGGGCCTTGTGCCGGCCATCGCCCCCCTCGCGGTCCTCGAACCGGATTCCAGGGAACTCCGCATGGGCCGGCCGAAAGATGGTATCGTTCACAAACCGCGAGGCGTCGTAAACCACGATGTCCTCCTGGCGCACCAAGGCCTGGTGGACCAACTGGCGCAACAAGGCCAGGGTGACCTGCGGCGTGTTGTACAACCCGTGCGATGGGTCGGGCGCGTGGCCCGGCGAGCAATTCATGTTCAGCTTGATGGCCACGATCTGGCCGGGCTGGTAGCCGACGTCGCCCCGGCCGTGCGTGCGGTTGAAATGCCGAAACAACGCGTCCCATGCCGCCCGATCGCTTGGTGCGCCGCTGAGCAGGCGAAGACTCCGGCTGAGCATGCGGGCGGCCAGGACCGGATCGGTGAACTTGTCCTCATACCACCCGCCGCTTGCCGGGTCGCCAGTCCACCGCGCTACTGCCGGCTCGTGGATCCACACCACACGCCCCGGAAAGATCCCCCGCGCCTGGCCGATGGGCTGGTTGGGCGGATCGACGGGCCTCCACCGGGCCGGCTGCGATTGGCCCGCCCCGGCCGGCTCCGCAGCCCACATTTTTCCCAAAACTAGCCCAAGCACCAATGCCAGCAAGATTGCCGATAACCAGGCAACCGACCCCAGCCGCCCCGTCCGATGCCATTCCCGAAACCCGAAGCTCGTGGCTCGCATGACCGTGCTCCTCTGCGTGTTCCTATGATTGCGACGTACGATTGCGACGATGCCAAGGCGCTTTAGGGCTGGTGGGCCCTGGGGCTGTCAAGAAAAGGCTCGGCCGGCCCGAGCAGGTCGCGGTCTTGCCACGGGGACCGCGCGTG
>JBBIQF010000129.1:0-14997 GCA_037442445.1 Planctomycetaceae bacterium | reverse complement strand
CGGCATTGCGGGGTTATTGCATACCGATGGCCGGCCGGTGCCGCAAGCGGTGCTGCAGGCGATGACCGAGGCCCTTGCCCACCGCGGGCCGGATGGCCAGGGCCTCCAGTGCCTGGGGCCTGCGGGCCTGGGCCACCGCCGCCTGGCCATCATCGACTTGGAAGGCGGCCGGCAGCCGCTGGCCAACGAGGATGGCCGGGTGTGGATCACATACAACGGCGAGCTGTACAACTACCGCCAGTTGCGCCCGCAATTGGAGTCGCTGGGCCACCGCTTCCGCACCCAGTCGGATACCGAGGTCATCCTGCACGCCTACGAGCAGTGGGGCGACCGCTGCGTCGAGCGGTTCCGGGGGATGTTCGCGTTTGCGATCTGCGATACCGGGGCCCGCCGGCTGTTCTTGGCCCGCGACCACCTGGGGATCAAGCCGCTGTACTGGACCTTTCAGAAGGGGCGGTTCGCGTTTGCTTCCGAACTCCAGGCGTTGCGGCACGTTCCGGAAACGGCCTGGCACATCGACGTGCAAGCCGTGGCGCAATACCTGCACCTCCAGTACATCCCCGCGCCGCGCACCGTGTTCCGCAACGTGTGGAAACTGCCACCGGCCTGCCGGATGAGCGTGGGCTTCGACGGGCGCATGTCGGGCCCGGAAGAGTACTGGCGTTTGGAGTTTCGCCCCGAGCGGCGGCGGCCGCGGGCCGAGTGGCTCGAAGCCCTCGACGCCGTGCTCCGCGATTCGGTCCGCGCTCACCTGGTGGCCGATGTGCCCTTCGGGGCGTTTTTGTCCGGTGGGGTGGATTCCAGCGCGGTGGTGGCCTACATGGCCGAGCTGATGGATCGGCCTGTGCAGACCTTCACCATCGGCTTCGAGGAGCAGGATTACAGCGAGCTTCCTTACGCGGCCGAGGCGGCCCGGCAATGCGGCGCCGAGCACCATGTGCAGATCGTGCGGCCCGACGCCCTAGCGATCCTCCCCGACCTGGTTCGGTGCTACGGCGAGCCTTTTGGCGACAGCTCGGCGGTGCCCACGTATTATGTGTCGCAGATGGCCCGGGCGTGGGTGCCGATGGTGCTTTCGGGCGACGGGGGGGATGAGACATTTGCCGGCTACGGCACACACCGCGAGTGGATGGGGATGATGGCCGGCCGGCTGCCCCGGCCGTGGTGGAAGCGCCTGGCCCGGCCGCTGGCCCAGCGCCTGCTCCCCGCCCGCTTCCCGCCGATCCGCCCCTCGCTCGACTACTGGCTGCCCCTGGTGGCGTACCTCCAGCCGGCCGAGCAGCTCGAACTTTGGCGTCCCGAGTATCGCCCGCCCAAAGACCTTCCACTGGAGGTGTTCGAGGAGGCGTTTGCCCGAGCCCGGCACTTGCCCCCCTGCAACATCGTCCAGTATCTGGACATCAAGACCTATCTGCCCTTCGACATCCTCACCAAAGTCGATGTGGCCAGCATGATGCACGGGCTGGAGGTCCGCACGCCGCTGGTGGACGTCAAGGTGATGGAGTTCGCCGCCACCATCCCCTGGGAGCTGAACATGGTGCGGGGGCCCGATGGCCGGTGGCAAGGCAAGTGCCTGTTGCGGCAACTGTTGCGGCGGCGGTATCGGCCCGAGTTCCTCGACCGGCCCAAGATGGGTTTCGGCGTGCCGATTGCCCACTGGTTCCAACCCGGCGGGGCGCACCACGCCGCGCTGGCCGAGCGCCTGTTAGGCCGCAACTCCCGGCTCCACGAGTGGTTCCGCCCCGAAGCCATCGCCCGGCTGATCGAACAGAACCGCGCCGGGCCGCTGTGGCTGTTGTTGTTCCTCGAAGAATGGCTGCGGCAGAACGCCACGGCAGCAGTCCGGCCGCGCCAGTCCGCCGCCGCGTGATCCGCCATGCAACCGAAGAGCCTGTCCGATATGCCACCAACGACCCCGATGGCCCAACACTCGCCCTCGCACTGGGCACTGGACCCAAGCCCCCGCGGGCTTGCCGGCCGGCGGGTGCTGATCCTCTTGGAGAGCCTGGAACTGGGCGGGGCGGAGCGCCAGGCCCTCCATCTTGCCCGCTACCTCCAGGAGTACGAAGACGCGGTGGTGGAGGTGTGGGGGTGGGGGATGCCCGGCCGGGCGGCCGACCTCTGCCACCGCCTGGGGTTGCCCTGGCGGACCTATTGGCTTTCGTGGCATGGGGGGCGATGGCGGCGGCTGGCCAGCATCGCGGCACTGGCCCGCCAATTGGCCCACTGGCAGCCCGACCTGCTGGTCCCGTATTGCCGCGTCCCGAACATCGTTGCCGGGCTGGTCTGGCGCTGGACCGGTGCCGCCGGCTGCATCTGGAACCAGCGCGATACGGGGCTGGACCTGGGCGCATCGCGCCTGGAACGGTGGGCGGTGCGCCACGTGCCGGCCATCGTGGCCAACTCGCAGCACGCGGCCCAGCGGTTGTCGCGGCTGTTTAGGCTGCGCCAGCCGATCCATGTCGTGCCCAACGGGGTGCGGCTGGAACCGCCCGCCGCCAGCCGCGCTGCGTGGCGCCGCCGCCTGGGCGTGGGCGACCGCTGCCTGGTGGCGGTGATGGTGGCCAACATCCACCGGGCCAAGGACCACACCACCGCCTTGCGTGCCTGGCACCGCGTGGTGCAGGCCCTGGCCGGAGCCCCGAGCGCGCAAGCGGCCCCAGACCGCCTAGCCGTAGCCTCCCACTCGCACCCGGGGAGCCCGACGCCCGAGGCCCTTTTGGCCCTGGCCGGCCGGCTGGATGAACCCGCCGGTCCCTTGGCCGTGGTCCGGCAATTGGGGCTCCAGCGCCATGTGCTGTTCCTCGGGGCCGTGGATGATATAAGCGGGCTGCTATTGGCGGCCGACTTGGGACTGTTCGCTTCGCCGGCCGAGGGTTGCCCCAACGGTATCCTCGAGTGCATGGCGGCCGGCTTGCCCGTGGTGGCCACCGTGTGCCCGGGCACCACCGAGGTGCTTGGCCCTCCCGGGCAGGGGCTGTTGGTGCCGGCGCAGGACGAGGCGGCCCTGGCCGACCGCGTCCTTATGCTGGCCGGCAATCCCGCCCTCCGCCGCAGCGTGGGCGAGGCCAACCGCCGCCGCGTGCAGACCGAATACACCTGGGAAACCATGGGGCGGACCATGGCCACCCTGCTGGCAGGTCTTGTGGACCGGCGGGCTGCCGGCACCCGCCACAAACCGGTCCCCGCGCCGCACGCCTGGCCGGCGCTGGCCAAGTCCCACGCTTCGCGCGACGAATAACCGGCCAAAGGAAACGCCCATGCCCGATGTGGCCGCACGCACCACCATCCCGCCGCAAGCCGCCGGCAGCCCGCCGCGGGCGAGCGTGGTCATCCCCTGCTACAATGCGGGGCCACACCTGGTCGAAGCCGCCGATTCGGTGCGAGCCCAGGCCTTTGCCGGCTGGGAGATGGTGATCGTGGACGACGGCTCCACCGACCCGGCCACGCACGAGGCCCTGGCCGCCAGCGCCGCTTTTGCGCGCATTATCCGCACGGAGAATCGCGGGCTGCCCTCGGCACGGAACACCGGCATTGCCGCGGCCCGCGGGCAGTACATCCTGCCGCTGGATGCCGACGACCGCATCGCCCCCACCTTGCTCCAGGAAGCCGTGGCGGTGCTCGATCGCCGGCCCGAGGTGGGCATCGTGTACTGCCACGCCGAGTTCTTCGGTGCCCAATGCGGCCGGTGGGAACTGCCCCCCTTCTCGATCCGCGAGATGCTATTGCACAATCTGATATTCGCCTCGGCCGTGTTCCGCAAAGCCGATTGGCAACGCGTGGGCGGCTACAAGCCGAGCATGAAGTACGGGTGGGAAGACTGGGAGTTCTGGCTTTCGCTATTGGAATTGGGCCGCCAGGTGTATTGCATCCCCCGGCCGCTATTCTTCTATCGCCGGCGGCCGGACTCGATGATCGCCGCCCTGGCCTGCCACCCGCAGCAGCAGGACTACTCGTTTGGCGAGGTGTTCCGGCATCACCGCCGGCTGTATGCCGCCTATGCGCCGTGGCTGTGGCGGAACCGCTGGATATTCGCCGGGCGCGAACATCTGGTGCTGGGGCTTGTGGGAGGGCTGGCCGCTTGCGGCCAGCCGGGCGCCGCGTGGCCCCTTCGCGCAGCCGCTACCGCCGCCTTGATGGGCTGGGCGCTGGCCCAAAAGGCCCGCCGGCTCGCACACCGCCTCCTTTGCCGCCCCCACCGCACTCCCGTCGCTTGAGGAAGCACGCCGTGAAAATCGTCGATGTTCGCTCGCTTGCCATTCCCGAAATCAAGGTCATCCGCTTCGCCCGGTTCGCCGATGCGCGGGGCTATTTCACCGAGCCGTACCGCAAGAGCGACTTTTTCGGCCATCCGGCGCTGGCGCCGCTTGCCGGTATCGAGTTCGTGCAGGTCAACGAGAGCTATTCCCACGCGGGCGTGCTCCGCGGGCTGCACTTCCAGTGGAACCCGTACATGGGCAAGCTCGTGCGCACGGTGGCAGGCCACCTGATCGACCTGGTGCTCGACATCCGCCAGAGTTCGCCCACGGCGGGCAAGATCATCGCCTACGAAATCCCGTCCCACCCAGGCGACGCCGAAGCCGAATGGATCTGGGTCCCCCCCGGTTTCGCCCACGGAACGCTGCTGTTGGAACCCACGTTTCTGGAGTATTACTGCACCGGCGAGTATAGCCCGGGCTGCGAGGCGGCCATCTCGCCCCTGGCCAGCGACCTGGATTGGTCCCTGTGCGATCCAGCAGTCAAGAAGCGGTTCGACCAGGCGGTGGCCCAAGGGGTGATCCTTTCGGACAAAGACCGCAAAGGCATGACGTACCGCAGTTGGTGTGCCGACCCGCGGGCCAAGGAGTTTCCGTAATCGGGAAAGACGCACGACCGCCATGTTCGACCCGAAACGCATCCTGTTCACCGGCGGCAGCGGCCTGTTGGGCCGCGCGGTCCGCAAACTGCTGCCCGAGGCGTGCTATCCCACCTCGGCCGAGTTCGATGTCACCGCCTACGAGCAAATGGCCGCCTTCGTGGAAGCCGCAAGCAAAAAGCAGGGAGCACAAAGCGGGGAGCAGGGAGCAGGGAGCAGGGAGCGGGGAGTAGGGAGCACGGAGCTTGCCGCAGGCGGTTCTCAAGAAGGCGGGGGCCGTGGGCGGGATGCGGGCCCATTGGAACCGGGCTTTCCCCGGCCATGCCCGTGGGATGTGCTCGTCCATGCCGCGACCTTCACCTCGCCGCCCAAGGTGGATCAGGACCCCGAGCGGGCCATCCGTGTGAACATCGTAGGCACGGCCAATGTGGCCCGGCTTTGCCTGGCGTACCGGATGAAACTGGTCTATATCTCGACCGATTACGTGTTTCGCGGCGATCGGGGCAACTACGGCGAGGAAGACCCGGTGTATCCGGCCAACGCCTACGCCTGGTCCAAGCTGGGGGGCGAATGTGCGGCCCGGCTGGTCCCCGGGTCGCTCATCATCCGCACGAGTTTCGGCCCGGACGAGTTTCCGTATCCCAAGGCGTTCGCCGATCAGTGGACCAGCCGCGAGCCGGTCTCGGCCATCGCCCGCAAACTGGTCGAAGTGCTGCGGCACGAGGTGTGCGGCGTGCTGCACATCGGCGGCCCGCGGCGCACGGTTTTCGAGTATGCCCGAAGCCTGAACCCCTCGCGGCCGATTGGCGAGCTTTCGATCCGCGAGGTCTCCTTCGCGGTGCCGCGCGATACCTCGCTGAACACCGAGCGGTACGAGCGGCTGCGGCAGCAGTTCGGGTGACCCTTTGAACCCAAAACCCTTCACGGAGGAACAGCCATGCGCATCCTGGTTGCCGGTGGAGCCGGCTATATCGGCTCGGTCTTGGTCCCTATCTTGTTGGATCACGGCTACGAGGTCGAGGTGATCGACCTGTTGTGGTTTGGCAATCACCTGCCGGAAGAGGTGCGTGTTACGCGGCGAAACCTCTTCGATTGCACGGAGGCCGAGTTCCAGGGGTTCGATGCGGTGGTGTTCCTGGCGGGGCTGTCGAACGACCCCATGGCCGAGTTCAGCCCCTCGATGAACTTCATCCACAACGCCGCGTTGCCTTCGTACCTGGCGTACACGGCCAAGCGGGCCGGGGTGAGGCGGTTCGTGTATGCCTCGAGCTGCTCGGTGTACGGCTACACGGTCAACGAGTTGTACGACGAGGACTCGCCGGTGACGTGCGCCTACCCGTATGGCATCTCCAAGCTCCAGGGGGAGCGGGGGGTGATGCAACTGGCCGACGAGCGGTTCTCGGCCATCGCCCTGCGCCAGGGGACGGTGTGCGGGTACAGCCCGCGGATGCGGTTCGACCTGATCGTCAACACGATGTTCCGCTCGGCCATGACCCAAGGGGTCATCACCATCAACAACCCGTCCATCTGGCGGCCGATCCTGGACGTGCGCGATACCAGCCGGGCGTTCCTCCGGGCCTTGCAGGCCGACCTGTCGATCTCCGGCGTGTTCAACGTGGCGTGCGGCAATTTCACGGTGGGTCAGATCGGCGATATGGTCAAGGACCAGGTCGAGGCGCTCTCGGGCCGGAAGGTCCGCATCGCCATCAAGAACATCCAGGATTTCCGCAATTACAAGGTGTCCTGCCAGCGGGCGGCCAACGTCCTGGGCTTCCTGCCGCGCTACTCGATACCCGACATCGTCGATAGCCTGTATGCCCGGCGCGACGAGTTCGGCGACTATAACCGGGAGGAGTATACCAACATTGCCGTGTTCCGCCGGCAGTTCGAGGAGGAGCACGGGCTGTCGATTTTCCGCAAAGCCGCCTGAGCGATCATGGCCTGCGCGATCGATGCTTCCCCCGAGCCCGTTTCGGCAGTCCCGCCGCCCGATGCCGAGCCGTTGCGGCGCGAGCTGGCCCAGACCCGCATCCACGTACTTGCCCTCCAGGAGCGGCTGCGGCAGAGCGAGCTGCGCTGCCGGCAGATGGAAGCGAGCTGGTCGTGGCGGGTGACGGCCCCGCTTCGGGCCGTGGGCCGATGGGCAGCCTTCCTCCGCCGAAGCCTGCCCCGCGCCCGCCGTGCCCTGGACGTGCTCCGCGCCGAGGGGCCGCGGGTGATGGCCATCAAGGCCGGCCTGGAATTGTCGCGGGGTTTCTGCCAGGCGCTGGGACTGCCGCCGCCATTTCGCACGCGCTATGGGCAAATGGAAAAGCCAGATGCCCGCCCCCCCGGCGATGGCCGCGGCAAGCAGAACGGCAACAGCGCGCCCGCAGCCGGCCCGCCAACTTCCGGGGTTATGCTCGTGTTGGTTAGCCCCAAGCCCGAACTCAACCCGGTGGTTCGCGGGCAGCAGGTGATCTACGGCTGTGCGGCGGCAGCGGCGGGTATCGAGGCCGTGGAGATCGAAGTCGACGGCAAGCCGCTGGGCGTGGCCGAACACGGCCTGCCCACCGAGGGGTTGGACCTGGCCGCCGAAGTCGGCCCACTGCCCGAGGGCCTTGACCTCGCCCGTGCGGCGTTCCGCTATACCTGGGACACCAGCATCCTGCGCAAGGGCCGGCATCGGCTGGTGGTGCGGGCCCGTAGCCGCGACGGGCACCAGTGCCAGGCCATCTGCTCGCTCTGGACGTTTGGGGCCGATGACCAGCAGGCCGCCTACCAGCGGTGGATCGAGCGTGTCGAGAAGCCCGATTTAGCCAAAGCCCGCCGCGACGCTGCCGTGCTCGACCCCCGGCCGCTCATCAGTGTGCTCGTGCCGGTGTTCAACGCCCCGGCGGAGGTGCTTAGCTCTGCCATCGAATCGGTGCGATCGCAATTCTACGACCACTGGGAATTGTGCATCGCCGACGATGGTTCCACGCTTGCCGAAACGCAAAAAGTCCTGGACGAAGCGGCCCGCGATCCCCGCGTCAAGCTCTGCCGGCTGCCGGAAAACCAGGGCATCGCCGCCGCCACCCAGGCAGCGCTGGCGATGGCGCAAGGCCAGTGGGTGGCCCTCTTGGACCAGGACGACCTCCTGGCACCCCATGCCCTGGTGGAGATCGCCCGGGCGGCTGCCGATCCCCAGGCCATCCTCATCTACAGCGACGAGGACAAGATCGATGCCGCCGGCAACCGCTACGAGCCGTTCTTCAAACCCGATTGGTCGCCGGAACTGCTGCTTTCGTGCAACTATTTGAACCACCTGACGGCCGTCCGGACCGACGTGCTGCGCACGGCCGGCGGCTTCTGCCCCACCTATGACTTCAGCCAGGACTACGATGCGTTCCTGCGTGTGACCGAGCAGCCCGGCCGGATCGTGCATGTCCCCAAGGTGCTGTACCACTGGCGGGCGGCGGCGGGGTCGTCGGCGGCGGTGCGGGGGGCCAAGCCCCAGGCCGAGGATGCCGCCTTCCGGGCCTTGCAATCCGCCCTCAGGCGCCGCCGGCTGGATGCCACGGTCGACCCTGGCCCGCAGCCCGGCACCTGGCGGGTGCGCTACCAATTGCAAAGCCGGCCGCTGGTCTCGGTGCTCTTGCCCTGCGGCGGCAACCTCAAGCTCCTGCGGCAGTGCATCGACGGCCTGGCCCGGAAGACCTCCTACCGGCCGCTGGAAATCGTGCTGGTCGATAATTCGCGTTCCTCCGCGGTGGAGGGCTTCTACCGCGCTGAGCTTTCGCGGCGCTTCGAAAAGACCCAGTACCTCGATTGCCGGGGGCTGCCCTTCAACTACTCGAAGCTGAACAACTGGGCGGCCCGGGCGGCGCAGGGGCCGATGCTGCTCTTGTTGAACGACGACATCGTGCCCCTGGCCGCGGACTGGCTGGAAGCCATGCTCGAACACGCCCAGCGCCCCGAGATCGGGGCCGTGGGCGCCAAACTGCTCTATCCCAACGGGCTGATCCAGCACGCGGGGGTGGTGATGGGCATCTTCGGGTCTTCCGGTCATGCCTTCAAGCTCTTGCCGGGCGATGCGGTGTTGGGGTGGCGGTACTTCGGCCTGCCGCACGTGATCCGCAACACCAGCGCCGTGACCGCGGCCTGCCTCTTGGTGCGCAAAGAGCTGTACTGGGAGGTGGGCGGCCTGGACGAAGAGCACCTGCCGGTGGCCTTCCAAGACGTGGATTTCTGCCTGAAGATCGCCCAGCGCGGCTACCGCAACGTGTATACCCCCTACGCGGTGCTGTACCACTACGAATCGGTAACCAAGGCCGAGAAGACGCCGAATCCGGCGGAAACCGAGTACTTGATCGCCAAGTGGCGGGCGTGGATCGCGCACGATCCGTATTACAGCCCGCACTTGACGCGGCGGAGCGAGGATTATGCCATTGGCAGCCAGCCCTAGGGGCCTCTCGGGGAAAAAGGGCACCGTATGAGCAGCCAGACAGGCTCGACGCCAGTTGTGCCGGGCCCCGCCGCGGTGCATCGGGTGCGATTTCTGGTCGCCTCGGCGGGCAACCGCTTCATGGCCGAATTGGCCGAGATGTTCGCCGAGGGCTTTGCGCGCCTGGGTGTGGAGGCCCGCTTGGAGATGGATCGGCTTCCGCCGGCCGAGGCCTCGCCTGGCGAACTGTGCGTGGTGGTCGCGCCGCATGAATATTTTCCGCTATTTGCCGTGCCGCAGGCCGGGCGCCGCTGGCCGGAGGTGGCCGCGGGTGCGTGGTGCCTGGCCACCGAGCAGCCGGGCAGCCGGTGCTTCGAGGCGGGCTTTCGTTATGCGGCGGCCTGCCGGGGGGTGTTCGATATCAATGCCCTGGGGGTCCGCGAGTTCCAGCGCCGCGGCATCGAGGCGGAATACACGCCGCTGGGCTACGCCCCATCCGCCGAGGCCCCGGCCCCTCCCGGCGGCCAACGGGATATCGACATCGTGTTTCTGGGGCACCATTCGCCGCGCCGGGCGAGGTTTTTCGCCCGCCATGCCGAGCGCCTGGCCCGCTACCGCTGCCACCTGTTGCTGAACGATCCCCAGCGGCCGCGACTGGCCGATACGCCCGGCTTCGTCTGCGAAACCGCGCGCGGCCAGATGCTCCGCCGCAGCCGGGTGTTGCTGAATATCCACGCAGCCGACCGGCCATACTTCGAGTGGCAGCGGGCTTTGTACGCCATGGCCAACGGCTGCCTGCTGGTTTCGGAAACCAGCCTGGGGGCCGAGCCGCTGTGTGGCGGCCGGCACCTGGTGTTGGCCCCGCTGGATGAGCTGATGGACCGCTGCGAAGAGTACCTCGCCGATGAGTGCCGGCGGCAGGAGATGGCCGGCCGGGCCTATCGCTTCCTCCGCGAGGAGTTCACCGTGGAATTGGGGTGCCGGCGGATGCTCGAAGCCTATCGCCGGGCCATGGCGGGCATGCCAGCCAGGCCGGGGCAGCACGCCCGGCGATGGCTGCAACAAGCGGCGGCCCGGGGCCGCTCGGCATGGTTTCTGCTCCGCAGCCTGCCCGCGTCGATGCCCGGTCGCCTGCGGCGGAGCCGGCTGGCCCATGTGCTTTATTATCCGGCCAGGTCGCTGGCAGGCCGGCTGGCCGGCCGGTGGTCGCTGGCCCATGTCGAACGCCGCCGCCAAGTGATTCTGCAACGCCTCGAGGCGCGTGGCGCCGGAGCGGGCGTCTCTGCCTGCTCGGACTACCAGCGCCACGAAAATGCCGCCTACGCGGCTCTTTCCGCCCCGGACATCTCGGTCGTGGTCACCGTGTACAACTACGCGGCGTTCTTGCGCCAATGCCTGGAGAGCGTGGCACGCTCCGAAATGGATGGCCTTCCCGGCGGCATCGAAGCGGTGATCGTGGACGATGCCTCGACCGACGCCTCGCCCCAGGTGGCCGCCCAGTGGCTAAAGGATGCTCGGCTAGCCGCCTGTCTGGTTCGGAAGCACGAGAACACGGGCCTGGCCGACGCCCGCAACCTGGGCATCGCACTGGCCCGCGCGCCTTTGGTGTTCATCCTGGACGCCGACAACCGCATCTTTCCCGGCTGCCTGCGCAAGCTGGCCGAGACGCTGCGCCACGATCGGGCGGCGGCGGCCTATGGCATCATCCGGCGGTTCGACCACGCCACGGGGCAAGGGCTGGACCTCGTGTCGTGCCACGCCTGGGACCCCGCCCGGCTGGTCGCGGCGCCTTACCTGGACGCCATGGCCCTTTTCGAGCGCAGCACGCTTGTGGAACTGGGTGGGTACTCGACGGAGCTGCTGCGTTTCGGGTGGTTCGGGCTGGAAGACTATGACCTTTGGCTGAAGCTGGCCCGGTCGGGCCGGCCGGTTGCCTTTTGCCCCGAAATCGTCGCCGAGTACCGCGTGCATCCCTCGTCGATGCTCCAGGCCACGGCGCACTACAAGCCTCGATTGGTCCGCTACTTCCGGCAGAAGTTCGCCGACCTGGCCCAGCAATACCCCCATACGCCCCGGCTGTTCGGCTGGGCGCGCTAGGGCACGGGCCGAGGGCCGGCCATGAGCACCGCCCATATGGAACACGGCAACACCCGTTTCCCACGGACCGCTTACCCATGGCTATGAACGTGCATTACCTTTCGCGCCGCGTGGTGCTGCGGGTGTTGCGGCGCCTGCGCGAAATCCATGCGCGCCTGGCGAACCGGCGGTTCTATTGCCTGAGCCTGGCGGGCGAGGTCCGCGATGGCATCTTCATCAATTCCGACATGACGGTAAGCTGCAACTGCCAGGATGTGGACGGTTCGGGCCGGCTGGGCGACTTGCGGGCTGCGCCTTTCGAGGCGCTGTTTGCCGGACCCGCGGCCGAGCGCTTGCGGCGCGAGCTGGCGGCCGGCCGCTTGCCCCTGGACCGCTGCGCCGCCTGTTTCCACCTCCGCATGGTGGACCGCGAACAGGCCCAGCGGCAAGTGACCCAGTACCGGCTGCCCCGCGGCCTGAGCGTCGAGAACACCGTGCGCTGCAATCTGAAATGCCTGAGCTGCTGCCGGCCGCAAATCCTGGCCACCCGCGGCGCCGGCAAGGCGATGGCGCTTGGGGATATGGAGATCATCGGCCAGACACTGGCCCGGCTGGACGCCGAATACTGCGGCTTCTACAACCTCGGCGAGCCGTTCTTCTCCCGCACCGTGCGCCAGGAACTGGAAATTCTCCGCCGCTATCGGCCCGCAATGCACATCCTGGTTTCCACCAACGGGCTGCTCTTGGATAGCGACGAGAAGCGCGAAGCGGCCCTGCTGGCCGATCATATCCTCTTCTCCATCGACGGCATCGATACGCCCATGGTGCGGCGCTACCAGCGGGGCGGGGATTTCGACCGGGCGTATGAGAACCTTGGCCGGCTGGTGGCGCTGCGCAACCGCCGCGGCCTGCGCCGGCCGCGCATCGACTGGAAGTATGTCGTTTTCCGCTGGAACGACCGGCCGGCCTATGTCCGCCGGGCCATCGAACTCGCCCGCCAGGCCGGGGCCGATAGCATCCAGTTCGTCTTCGCCCGGAATCCCGTCTGGGCCATGTCGTGGCGATTCCTGCTCTCGCCGTTTTTCCGCTCGCTGGGTGTTCCCGACGGATGGCGCACGCGGGTGGTGGGGCTGGACCACCGCTGGGCCGATCATGCGGCTGCGGCCCGCCCCGCCGCCTGAGAGGCCTTTAGCCTCCGGCTGGCTTTTGCATCGCAGGGATCGCTTGCCACCAACGGGTTCTTCCCGGCGCACACCAGAAGCACCGCCGGGCTGCCGTGGGCTTGCGCCGATTTGCCGGCCGCGGTTTGCGCCGGCGGCCATGCACGTTATGCTGGGCCCATACATGGGAGGAACGGCCATGCGATGTGCCCTGCGAAGCATGTGTTTTGCGTCTTGGGCATTGATGATCGGGTTGAGTTGCTGCGCCCCGGTTGCCGCCCAGGTGGTGCTCGAAACCCGCGACCTGCGATTGGAGCTCGGCGCCGACGGGCTTGTGCGGAGCCTGCGGGCCAAGACCTCGGGGACCGAGTACGGCTGGACGGCCGAGCCCGGCCCGGTCGCGGCCGTGTATCGCGGCGGGGATTTGACGGTCGCCTCGCAGGTGGACTACCCCGAGAACGAGCCCCCCGTGTACCGCGGCGGGCAGGTCTTCCCCGCCACCGCCGCTTCCCTTGCCGGCGACCGGCTGGTATTGCGGTTCGATGGCGCCGGCTGCTCGGCGACGTATCGTGTTACGCGCCGGCCCGAGTACCTGGCCTTGGAACTCGTGGCGTTCGAGGGCCCGCCCGTGGACCGCATCGACCTGGTGCGGCTGCGGCTGCGCCGGCTGCCGCACTTGGGCCCCTGGATCGATGTGGCCTACGACGACCACTTCGGCGTGTGCCTGTGCGGGGGCAACCTCCAGACCAACGCCGGCCTGGCGGCACGCGACAAGTACATCGAGATGCTGGCCGTGGCCGAACGCCGCGTCGCCCTGGAAGGTACCGTGGCGGTGCTTTTCGGCTGCGACGACCCCCGGCGGCGGTTCCTGGACCGCATGGACGTGGTGGAGCGGGATTTTTCCATGCCCCGCGGCGCCCGGAACCGCCGCCTGGCGTTGCAAGACTATTCATACCTGTGGTGCAGCCCTACGCCGCGGGACGTGGACCAATACATTCGGCTGGCCAAGCGCGCGGGGTTCCGCGTGATCCTCTATTCCTATACCGCTTTCAGCCGGGGGGCAGGGCATTTCGTGTGGAACGATCGCTATCCGGGGGGCATGGCGGACCTCAAGAAGGTCGCCGACGCCATCCGTGCCGCCAGCCTGCACGTAGGGCTGCACATCCATTACACCAAGGCGGTGCGGACCGACCCTTACGTGACCCCGGTGCCCGACGAGCGGTTCCATAAGCTCCGCCGCTTCACCCTGGCCGAGGCCGTCGATGCCCAAAGCACCACCATCCCGGTGCGCGAGAACCCCGCCGGCGCCATGCGCGACAAGGACCGCCGCCTGTTGAAGATCGGGCGCGAACTGGTCACCTACGAGGACTACACCACCCAGCCGCCGTACCGGTTCGCCGGATGCCAGCGGGGGCACGGGAAGACGCAGGCGGCCGCTCACCCCGCCGGCCAGGCGGTGGAACTGCTGGATGTGGATGATTGGTCGATCTTCGTGCGGTTCGATCAGAATACGGATATTCAGGACGAAGTGGCCCGCCGCGTAGCGGAGATCGTGCGCCAGACCGGCCCGTACGTGATGCTCTACTTCGACGGGGCAGAAGACGTGCACGACCCGTTCTGGTACCACGTGGCCCGGGCACAATACCGGGTGTATCGCCTGTTGGAGCCGGAGGTGCCGGTGTGCGAAGGGGCGATGAGCAGCCATTTCAGTTGGCACATGCTGACGCGCGGCAATGCGTTCGACTTGCCCAACGCCGAGCGAATCAAGGCCTTCTGCTACCATATCAGTTGCCGAACGGCGCCCATCCGTGCCGAAGAGTTCAGCCGCATCAATTTCGGGTGGGTATTCCATTTCTTTCCCACCATGGGGCCGGACGTGCTGGAATACATGCTCAGCCGGGGGGCGGCCTGGGATTGCCCGTTCTCCCTGCGCGCCACCCTGGAGGAGGTTGCCGCCAACCCCCGCGCCGACGACTGCCTGGACGTGATCCGCCTGTGGGAGGAGGCACGCATCCACAAGCGCCTTTCGCCCCAGCAAAAAGAGGCCCTCAAGACGCTTCCGCCCAGCGAGTACCGGCTTGTGAAGACCTGGCCGGCGATCTTCTCGCCCGAGTGGGTCGACCGCTGGAGCAAGCAGCCTTTTGCCGACCAGGAGCATCACCTGTTTGAGGATGAGAAGGGCCGGCTCCAATTGGTGCCCATCGCCGAGGTGCCCGGCGTGGCCGAAAGCAGGGTCAAGGCCTGGACGTTCCGCCTTGCGGACCGGCCAGGCACCGCCTACGTGCTGGCCTGGGCCGTGCGCGGCCAGGGGCAGTGGCGCTTGCCGGCGCCGGCCGGCGGCCTGCGCGCGATGCGGCCCTTCGGAAAACCGCTCGACACCCGCCGCGATGGCCCCTGGCTTTGCGTCCCCCTGGCCGGCCGAACGTACCTCGAACTCCCCGGCCTGGCCGATGCCGAGGTCCGCTAGCTACTGGCCAAGTCCCACTGGCAAGCCCAATTGC
>JBBIQF010000128.1:0-15079 GCA_037442445.1 Planctomycetaceae bacterium | reverse complement strand
GAAGCGCCATCGCCCCGAACTGGAGCCCATGCTGAGCCAACTGGCCGCCGCCGTGGATAGCGACCAGCGCCGGCTGGAGTACTACTTGCGGCACGCGCCGGGGCTGGCGGCTACCGAGGCGGAACTGGCCACCGCAGCCAAGATCCCGCGGGGGCGGCTGCCGGGACTGCTGGCCGAACTGGAAGCCTGCCCGAAGGCCGTATCGCTTGGCGGCGGGCTTTACATGCACCCGGAGGTGCTGGAGGCCGCCCAGCAGCGCATCCTGGGGGCCGTGCGGCAGTTTCACGAGCAGTCGCCGGAGAGCGCGGGTCCCACGGCCGAGCAACTCCGCCAGGCCACGGGTCTGGAGCGGCCGGTGCTGGCCGGGGTGTTGGGCCGCATGAAGGCCCAAGGCGACCTGGTTGAGAGGTCGCAGCGCCTGGCCCTGCCGGGACATCAGCCGCGCCTCGAAGGTCCGCTGGGCCAACTCGCTTCCGAAGTGGAAAGCCGCCTCCGCCACCAGCCATTCCACCCGCCGGGGCTGGAGGAGCTGGCCGCTGCCACGGGCGCCTCGGCCGAGGCCGTGCGCCGGGTGCTGGCGATTCTGGGGGAACACCAGCGGGCCGTGGCCGTGGCCGAGGGCCTGTGGTTCCATGCCGATGCCGTGGCGCGGGCCCGGGAGATTCTGATCGAATACCTGCGGCGGGAAGGCCGGCTGGAAAGCGTGCAGTTCAAATACCTGTTGGACACCACGCGAAAGTACGCCTTGCCTTTGCTGGACTATTTCGATCGCGTGGGGCTCTTGCGGCGATTGGGCAACACCCGATTCCTGCGCGACAATCCGCGGCCATAGCCTTTGGACGAAGGCAAGGATTCTTTGGGCGAGGGGGCGATCCACCGCGGCCGCCCCGGCTGGCGACCCCTGGGGCGCGGGTAGTGGCTCATCAAGCGTATCTCAAGCGGAACGCGCGTACACGTCGGACATCTGGGACGTGTTCGCGGCCGGTATCCGTAAAGGGGCGTCGGTGACCCGCCGGCTCCACCGGGCCCTTACGGGCCTGGCTCGGAGACCCAACTCGTGGGCCCCGCTCGGGGACCCAGCTTTCAGCTCTTGAGTTTGCCGACGGGGAACTCCCACTTCTCTGCTGTCCGGAGCATTTCGTCCCAGGTGACTTCGGCCCGCTTGTAGGCCGCCATCCGCCCCAAGATCGTCGTCAGGTTGCTGCGGACGCTGGGGGCCACCGTGGGATTGGAGAAATCGCCTTTGACGATCGCCGCGTGGAAGTCGGCGATGTTTTTGACCGCTCCGTCGGTGTACAGGTTGCCGTGTTTGCCCCCCTTGTAGGATTTCTCGCCGCGGATGAACACGGCCCCGAAGTAGTGGGTTTCGATCATCCCTTTGGGGCCGAACATGCGGCAGCCGATGTCGTCGTAGCCGGTGCCGTATTGCTTGGAGGCGAAGCTGACCGTCACGTCGCCGGGGAACTGGTAGATCACCGAGAAGTTGTCGTGGCAGTCGCCATGATCCTGGCGGCCTTTCTTGCTGCACACGCCGTAGGCCTTCAGGGGGTCGGCATTGACGATCCAAGTCGCCACGTCCAGGGCGTGGATGTTCTGCTCGGTGATGACATCGCCCGATAGGACGCGGTCCAATCCCCAGGCCCGCAGGCGGTTTTCGGGGTTCTTGGGGTCGGCGGCCAGGACTTCGTCGCCGCCCCAGGTGGGGCCGCAGTAATAGACGGCCTCGCCGTTGACCAGCGGGCCGATGTCGCCGGCATGGACCCGGCGGATCGCCTCCTGGTAGAACTCGCTGGTCCGAGTTTGGAAGTCGATGAGCACGCAGCGGCCTTTTTGGGTACCCTTGCGGCCGGCCTCGGCGATCATCTGGCAGCCGGGGACATCCACCGAGATGGGTTTGGCACAAAAGACGTGGCAGCCGGCCTCCACGCCCGCCAGGGGCTGCTCGGGGTGGAAGTACGGCGGGCTTTCGATGACGATGGCATCGGGTTTGCAATCCAACAGTCGCTTGTAGCCGTCCAGCCCGGTGAAGCGGCGGTCGGCCGGGATCTGAAACTGCTCGCCCACCCGGTTGACGCGGTCGGCGAAATAGTCGGCGGCGGCCACGAGCTGGTAGCCGCCGTGTTTTTGGAACAGGTCGGCGATCCAGCTTCCCCGGCCCCCGCATCCTACCAGGCCGATCCGCAGCTTGGTGTTGGCCGCCGCGCCGGCAACCAGTTCGGGTTTCACCAGGGTCAAGCCGGCCAGGGCGGCTCCGCTCAGGAAGCCCCGGCGGGGCAAGGTGGCCAGGGATCGCTTCTTGCCGTGGCGGTCTGCGTGCGAAAGGCTGGTCATATCGGGATCCCCCTGTGCATTGGGAAACTTCGGAAAACGCTGAGCGTACCCGGCCTGCGGGGCGAAATCAATCGTCCCGGGCAATTGGGGTAGGTTCCTAAAGGCCCCCCTGGCTATAATCCTCCCGGTGCCGAAATCGGAGTTTCGGTTTTCGCGTCCGGCAGTACGGGCCGACGATGATCGGACAGGGAGGTCGGCCGTCGGAGGTCCCGGCATGGACCCGGCGGGGGGCGTGGATTGCGCTTGTGCTGGCCGTGCTGCTCGGCGGGCCGGTTCGGGCAGGTTTGGCAAGAGAGGTTAACCTGCGGGTTCGGGCAGCCTGGGGAGGCGGGGCAGAACGCCTCTGGCAAGGCACCATCGCCATCGACGAAGGCCAATTGGCCGACCCCGAGCCGCTGGGCATCGAGGCCGACGAACCCGGTTCGATGTGGCTGGAGCCGCTGCCCGGAGCCAATCCGGCAAGTGCTGGCGAATCGAAGCCGGCCAAGCCGCCGGACACGCCTGCGGGTGCTTCGGCCCCCAAAACCCGGCTGGTGATCCACCAGCGGAGCCCGCGGACCTATGACGCGGTGGATTTCACGGTAACCGCCCCGGTAACCGCTTCGCTTCGGGTGGCCTTGGCCGCAGCGGGCGACACGCGGGAACCCCGCCCAGTGACGGTCCGGCTGGCCGATCTGCTGCGCGAGAGCGTTTCCACCGAACTCGACGACCGCGGCAATCGCCTGGTGGTGCAGCGCCGGCCAGGGGATGACCTGCGGGTGCGGGTGGCGCGGCGGGCATTGATCTACCGGCCCGACGAAGTCTTCCAGGCCGAGTTGGTCGCCCATCTGCCCTCGCTAGAGCCGGGCACCAAAGTGCGGATCAAGCTCCAACTGCGTCCGGCCCGGGGCGGCCAGGAACTTTGGGCCGACGAGCGGACCGTGGCCGCAGGCGACCCCGCGCCGGTGGCGATCGAGGTGCCGCTGGCCAAATGTGCCGAGGGGGCCTACGAACTGGCCATCACCGCCAGCCACGCCAGCAAGATCGCCTGGCCGCCGCTGCGCCCCGCGTTGGGGTTGCGCCCGGTCCTGGCCGAGCGGATCGTGCAGTTCCTGGTGCTCGACACCAAGGCCCCCGCGCCGGTCAAGGGCCAGGGGCAGCTCGAGACCGTCGCGGAGATCGATCCCGCCAGTCCGGGATGGTGGGAGCGGTTGGGGCGGTTGCCAGCGCTGGCCCGCTTCCCCCGTTTGAACAAAGGGCCGCTGGGCAACGGCAACCTCCAAGTGGTGTCGCATCCCTTGGGCAGCCTGGCGCAATTGGCCCCCAGCAAGCCCAACGACCCGAGCTGGGAGGCCTACACCCTGCCTGTGGCCCGGCCGGGCGAACCGCATCTCCTGGAGGTTGAGTACCCCAGCGACGTGCCGCAGACGCTGGGCATCAGCATCGTCGAGCCGAACGAAGCCGGGGCGGTGGTGCCCATCGGGCTGGATTCCGGGGTCGATCAGCCGGAGCCGGTGACCGGCCTTTCCGGGCCCCCGCGCTGGCTGCGGCATCGCCTGATCTTCTGGCCGCGGACCCGGACCCCGGTGGTGCTGATGACCAACCGGCGCCAGGACCGGCCTGCGGTGTATGGGCGGATTCGGGTGCGGGCGGGATGGGGGCGGCTGCCGCGGGCCTTCGGGCCCGAACAGCTCCCCGAACGGCTGCTGGCGGCCTATTTCGATCGGCCGCTGTTCACCGAAAACTTCTCCGCCAGCGAGTCCCTCGGCTCGCTCAGCGACCTGACCGTGGACGATTGGATCACGTTCTACGAGGGGGCCACGCGGCTGATCGAGTACTTGCACCATGTGGGCTACAATGGGACGATGCTGTCGGTGCTGGCCGACGGCAGCGCGCTATTTCCCAGCGAGGTCCTCCAGCCCACGCCGCGGTACGACACGGGGGTGTTTTTCGCGGCCGGCCAGGACCCGGTGCGCAAAGACGTGTTGGAGATGCTGCTGCGGCTGTTCGACCGCGAGGGGCTTCAGTTGGTAGCGGCGGTGGAGTTCGCGGCGCCGTTGCCCGCCTTGGAGGCGATGATCCGCCAGGGAGGGCCACAGGCCGAGGGGCTCCAATGGATCGGGCCTGGCGGCCTGCCGTGGACCCAAGTCCATCTGCCGCAGCGTGGCCAGGCCCCTTATTACAACGCCCTGGACCCGCGGGTGCAGGAGGCGATGCTGGCGGTGATTCGCGAGATCGCGGCCCGCTATGGGCAGCATCCGTCGTTGGCGGGCATTGCCTTGCAACTTTCGGCCTATGGGTATGCGCAGCTCCCGGGGCCGCAGTGGGGGCTGGACGACGTGACCATCGCCCGCTTTGAACGCCAAACCGGGGTGCGCCTGCCCACCGCGGCGGGGCCCGAGCGGTACCAAAGGCGCTTGGAGGCGCTTGCGCCGGTGGGGCCCGATGGCACGCGCCAGTGGCGCCGCGAGTGGCTCCAGTGGCGGGCGGCGCAAATGGGCCGCTTCTACCGCCAGGTGTACGAAGAACTCAGCGCCGCCCGCCCCGGCGCCCGGCTGTATCTGGCCGGCGGCGATCTGTTCGCCGGCCCTCCGTGGGATCAGGAGTTGCGGCCGAATCTGCCCTGCCGCACCACGCTGGCGGAGATGCTGTTGCGGGCGGGCATCGACCCGCGCACCTTGGGCGAGGATCGGGGAATTGTTTTGCTCCATAGCACGCGGATCGGTCCGGCGGCCCCCTTGTCGCGCCAGGCGGCCAGCCTGGAGCTTGCCCAACTGCCCGACGCCGAACGGTACTTCCAAGCGCTTTGGCCCAGCGGCGCGCTGTTGTTCCACCCGCCGCTGGAGCTGCGCGTGGCGTCGTTTGACGAGAAGGGCCCCTTCCGCCCCTGCTACACCTGGCTGGCCGCCCAGGTGGTGCCCTCGGATGCCGAGAACCGCCGCCGCTTTGTGCACGCCCTGGCGACTTTGGACCCGCAGGCCATCTTCGACGGAGGCTGGACCTTGCCCCTGGGGCAAGAGGAATCGCTTCGGCCGGTGGTGGCCGTGTTCCGGAACTTGCCGGCCGTGCGGTTCGAACGGGCACAGCCCGCGCCCGATTCCGAGGGCCAACCCGCCGTGGTTCGGTTCGCCACCCGGGGGGACCGCACCTATGCGTATGTGGTCAACGACGCCCCGTTTGCCACCGCGGTCCGGGTGCGGGTAACCATGCCCGGCGGTACACGCATGGAGCCCTTGGTGGCCGGCAGATCGGTCGGCCCTCTGCGGCGCGACACCCTCGGCACGTATTGGGATGTGGAGCTGGAGCCGTTTGACGTGGTGGGGGTGTGGTTCTCGGCCCCCAATGTGCGGCTTGGCAGCGTGCAAGTGGTGGTGGCACCGGAAATCCGCGCAGCTTTGGAAAAGCGGCTCAGCGACCTGGGCGACCGTGTGGCTGCCCTGGGCAGCCCGCCGCTGTTGGAAGCACTTTCCAACCCCGGGTTCGATGCCCCGCCGGGGCAGGGGGGGACGATTGCCGGCTGGACGCCGTTCGGAGGGCCGGGCATCGTGGCCGCCCTCGATGCCACCTCGCGGCATAACGGCACGCATGCGTTGCGCCTGGCCAGCCAGGGAGCGGCGGGGGGCGTGGCCAGCCTGCCCTTTCCGGCGCCGGCCACGGGGCGGCTGTCGCTTTCCGTATGGCTCCGTGTGGCCGACCCCAGCCGCCAGCCCCCTTTGCGGCTAACCGTGGCCGGCAAGGTCGGCGGGCGCGACTTCTTCCGCTCGGCCTGGGTGGGGCACTCGCCCGAGTTGCCCAGCGTCCCGGCCATTCCTGCCGAGTGGACCCAGTTCTATGTGCACGTGTTCGATCTGCCCCTGGAAAACACCGGATACATCCATCTGCGGTTCGAGCTGACCGGCCCCGGCGAAGTGTGGATCGACGACATCCAGCTCTGCGAGCTTTTCTTTACCGAAAAAGAACGCAAAGCCCTGGTGCGCCTGCTCACCCCGGCCGACCTCATGCTCCAGAACGGCCAGGTGGGCGAGTGCTTGCGCTTGCTGGAGGGGTATTGGTCGCGGTTCCTGGTGGCCCACGTGCCGCTGGCGCAAACGCCGGTCGTGCAGAAGCCGGAGCCCCCGGGCAGCCCGGCGGGTGAGCCTGGGGCCCGTTCTGCCCGATTGCTCGATCGGCTCAAAAATTGGGCCCCCGAGCGGTTGCGATAGGAGCCGGGGCAAAGCGGGGGCATCCTGCCTCCACGGGTGCGGCCGGGAGGGCCGCGTTCGGAGTGGCAAACTCTGCCGGCTACGCCGACCGTGGGGCCTTGCTCGGGTTGATTCAGGTCCGAGCGCCTGCGGTGCCGAACGAGGATGGAGACCGCAAGTGGTCGCCGATACTCTTTTCATGCGCTTCCAACAAGACAGCACCGGGCGATGAACGGGTCCAGCGAACCCATCAAGTCGCAGGCATCGCGCAAGGAGGAACTGGAGCGGTTGCGCCGGGAACTGCTGCGAAGGATCGTGCAGGCCGAGGCCCAGCGCCGGGCGGCGGCTTTGTCGGCCGGCCGGAAGTGAGGGCCAAAGCACGTGAGGCCGCTTGTCAGGCTGACCGCGGTGCTGGCCATTGGCGCCTGGCTGGCCAGCCCCAGCGGGGCATGGCCTGCCGGCCATTGGAGCGATCTGTTCCGCCCCGCCAAGCCGCCGCATCCGGCAGTGGTCCGCATCATCGCCCCCAACGGCAATAGCCTTTCGCTGGGTTCGGGGGCGCTGGTCGCCGTCAATGGCCAGCACGGGTTGGTCGTTACCAACTGGCATGTGGTCCGCGATGCCACGGGGGTTATCCAGGTGGCCTTTCCCGACGGCTTTCGCAGTCCGGCTTTGGTGCTGAAGACCGATGCCCAATGGGACCTGGCGGCCTTGGCCATCTGGCGGCCGCGGGTCGAGCCCATCCCCCTGGCCAGCCAGGCCCCGCGCCCAGGCGAGCCGCTGACCATCGCCGGCTACGGCAGCGGCGTGTACCGGGAGGTTACCGGGCGCTGCACGCAGTATGTGGCGCCGGACGTGAATCAGCCCTTCGAGATGGTGGAACTCTCGGCCCGGGCGCGGCAGGGGGACTCGGGCGGCCCGATCCTCAACGCGCGGGGCGAGTTGGCCGGCGTGCTGTTTGGCGCTTCCTTCAGCGAGACCACCGGCAGTTACTGCGGCCGGGTCCGCCAGTTCCTGGCCAGTGTGGCTGGCGACTTCCAGCGGCTTCAGCCGGTCGATACCGTGCTGGCCGGCTATCCCCCGCCCGCACCGGCAACGCAGGGGGCGGTCGGTGGGCCTGGCGGTTCGGCCGGCGGTCTCGGGAGTGCGAGTAGCTCGGCAGCCGTGCCCGCCACCTTTGCCACCGGCCTAAGCGCAAGCGGCTGGAGGCCGATTGCCGGGACCGGCCCTGCGGCCCCATCGGTTTCAGCGGCCGGGGGTTTGGCCCCGCCGGTAGGGCCACCCGCCCGGCTGCCCGAACGTGCGGGGCTGGGCCCGATGGCCAGCTCCGGGCCGCCACCGTCGGCGGTGGCACAGGCCCGGCCGGGTCCCGCCGCAGAGGTTCTGCCTTTGAGGGCGCCGGAGGCGGCCATTGCGGGCCGGGGGCCTGCGGTCGAACCCGCCCAGCCAGCCCACATGCCGCCGCTTGATGCCTCGGCACCGGGGGAGCCGGCCGCTGCCCCTGCGGACACGTGGTTCGAGCAGGGCCGCAATGTGCTGGCAGCCCTCGGGGCTTTGGCGGTTTTCTTCCATGGGCTGCGATTGGTCCTGCCGCCTGCGCGCAAGGCGAGGGGCAGGTAGTCTCTTGCGAGGTCCCCACGAGCGAACCGGCCGCCACATCAGGCCTGTAAAGCCGCTGCGTGTGCTTGGCGCTTGTCCGCGCCTGGCGTAAGTTGGCGCCTGCACAGCGTACACCGGCGCCGGTTCTCAGTGAGGAGGCTACCATGACCAAGACCATCCGCAGCGTGATACTGGGGGCATTGGCCCTGGCATGCGGGACCGCTTTGGCCCGGGCGGAGTGGCAGGTGTGGACAACCACACACACCGTGCGTGTCCTGCGCGAGGATTTGCCGTCGGGCGGGCGGGAAGTGCGGCTGGCCCTGGCCCGCAACGAATGGCGCGGGTTTCAGGTCCTCATGCGGAGCGACAAGCCGCTCAAAGAAGTCGCTTTGCAGCCCGCCGAACTCCGCGGCCCCTCGGGCGCTACCCTTGCCGTAACCGCCGCTCGCCTATACCGCCAGCATCAGCTCCAACTGACCGAGCCGAGCCCGCGGAACAAGGGCTTCCGGCCGGGGTGGTATCCCGATCCGCTCATCCCCGCCACGCACCCCGTCACGGGCAAGCCGCTCGCCGGGGGGCGCTACACCGCGATGCCTTTTGACCTGCCTGCCGGCCAGACGCATGGATTTTACGTGGACCTGTACGTGCCGCCGTCGGCAGCCGCCGCGGTGTATCGCGGCACCTACCGCCTGACCGCGGCAGGCGAGACGCCCGTGGAGATCCCGGTGACGGTAGAGGTGTGGGACTTCGCCTTGCCGGAAACCCCCACGGTGCAGACCGCGTTAGGCTCGCCGGCCGACCGGATGCGGGCGTATTATCAACGGCATCCCCGGGCGAAAAGGGAACCGCCGCCGGCCGATTGGGCCGCCGTCGAGGCCCAATGTGCGGCCCTGGTCAGCGAACACCGCATCAACGCCACGCCGCCGCGGGACCTGCTGGTGCCGGCCGAGCGCCCCGACGGCAGCTTCCGTATCCCGCCGGAGAAGATCGCGGCTTTGCGGCGCTTCGTGGACCAGTACCATGTCAACGCCATCCAGACGCCGCATCCTTCGAGCGCGGTCCGCGACCCCGTGGCCCAGGCCGACCGCCTGCGGGCCTGGTTGGCCGCCTGGGATGCTGCCGCCAAAGAATTGGACCGGCCCCAGGTGGTGTTCTACACCTACTTGAAGGACGAACCCAACGATGCCGAGGCGTACCGCTACGTGCAGACCTGGGGCCGGGCCATCCGCCAGGCCCGCTCGGCCCTGAAGGTGCTGGTGGTCGAACAAACCTGGACGCAGGACCCCGCCTGGGGCGACTTGTACGGCGCGGTCGATATCTGGTGCCCCTTGTTCTGCCTGCACAAGCAGGAAAGCGCCGCCGAGCGCCTGGCCCTGGGCGAAACCGTCTGGACCTATACCGCCTTGTGCCAAGGCAAAGAGCCCACGCCGTGGTGGCAGATCGACTTCCCGCTGTTGCACTACCGCGTTCCCTTGTGGATGGCCTGGAACGACCGGATGCGAGGGATCCTTTATTGGGGTGGCATGTCCTATTGGGATCAGACCGAGGACCCCTGGACCGACCCCAAGACCTACGGCCGGCGCCAGGGCGCCAAAGGCCCGGTGTACAACGGCGAGGGGACGCTGGTGTACCCGGCCCGGCCGGTGGGCTACGACGGCATCGTCCCCAGTTTACGCTTGAAGGCCCTGCGCGATGGCATCCAGGATTACGAGTACCTGGCGATGCTCCAGCGGGCGGGCCGCTCGGCCGAGGCCGAAAAAATAAGCCGCCGCCTGACCACCTCGTTCTTCCAATGGAACCCGGATGCGGCGGCCTACGACCAGGCCCGGGCCGAGTTGGCCCGACACATCGTGGCCCAAAAGGCCAGGTAGCGCGCGGCCAGGTAGAGCCCGGCGCAAACGTGGGATAGCCGCTTATTGCGGCCACAAGGCGTTGATGATGGCCACCGTGCCATCCACCAGCGCTTGGCCGCCTTCGGGGCCGACCTCGTTGCTTTCGGGAATGGCACTGTACCCGCCGCCCTGCACCGCCTTGGGCGTGGGGACGTAGCCCCCCGGCCCCACCAATTGCACCACGAAGGTTTGTTCGGCCCGGCTCTTGGCCTGGATTTGCACGCCGAAATCGGTGAATAGCTCGAAGGGGTTGGTGGCGATGGCCACGTCGCCCAGGCGAAGCACATGAATCTCGGCGGTGTAGTGCGGCTCGTGCTTCTGCCGCTGGAACCGATCCACCACCGCCTGATGCCAAAGCATCAACCGCCGCTGGCTAGGCTTGCCGGCCAGGGCCTCGGCCTTGGCCTTGGCCTGGCGCATTTCCTCTTCGGTGATTTTGCGCACGGGTAGTCGCAGCTCTTCGACGCGGTGCACCAGGGGCACATCGGTGCGGATGTCCTTGCTGGCCGGCTCGAAGGCCTCGTCCACGGCGTGGACCAGGCGGCGGGCCAATTCCTCCAGCCGGTCGAGCCCGCGGAGCCGCAGCATCCGTTTTTCCGCCCGCTTGCGGAACATGGGGTGGGGCGACTGGTCGCCGGCTGCCCCGATCCATCCCAGCACCACGAGGTCCTTGCCGTATCGGGCCCGCAACTTCTGGCGCGTCGGGTGCCAGAAGTCGGCATTGACTGCCGACCGGCCCTCGACCTCCTGGGCGGTGCAGGCCACGTTGACGGCCACGGCCACGAGGCGCTTGTCGCGATCCCAGAAGAACAAACTCTGCACCCCGTGGTCCTCGTAGCCTTCCAGATTGCGGAACTCGGGGATATCGGTCCGGCCGTACATCTCGGCATGGCCATCGGCGTACACGGCCCGCCGGTTCTGGGCGATCACCGCATAGCCCAGCCCCCAGCCGACCGCCCCCGGGCGCCGCCGCTGCCAGGCCTGCGAGGCGGCTTCGGCCACACGGTCGGCGAGGAACTCGACGTACTCGGCCGGCTGCACGATGCCCTCGGCGGGCAAGTCGTACTTGCCCGTCTCCATCACCGGGGCCGTGTGCGTGTGCGTGGCGCTGATAAACAGCTTGCGGGGATCGAAGTCGCCAAGGCGGCCTTGCAGGCGGCTGCGGACCTTTTGCAGCACTTCGCGGGGAATGACCACCAGATCGCAGGAGACCATGATGGCTTGGTCCAGCGAGCGCTGGCCGTCCCGGCTCTCCAGGGCCACGGCCTCGGCCCAGAGCGGGCTTTCCACCGTGCGGGCGATGCGGGTGTGCATCTGGCCCGAAAGCCCCACAGGCCCCGCGGGCGTGATAGGCACCGATGCCGTCCCGATCCGCAGTTCGGCGGCACGGGCCAGGCCGCCCGCCCCGGCAAACATGACCACCACCAGAATCGCGATTCTTTTCATGGCAAGCCACTCCGTGGAGGAAGACAGGGGGAACCCGCCGGCCACGCCAACGACCCCTAGCCCGTTTCCAACGCGTGCGGCACGGTGCATCGGCACCACACCGAAGGGTGCCGGCACGCGGCTGCCGTCCCAGGCGGGGCTGGCAAAACGTTTCGCCCAAGATAGTCCGCGGATGGGTGTGGCGTCAAACGGCGGAGACGGCGCTTGTGCCCGCGCACGGCGAACCTGGGCCGGCCGGATGACAGTGCCCTGGCCGGTTGTTACATTGTGCGCAAAGGGGAGCTTCGTTCAAACCGCCCAATACCGCAGCACGAGGAGTGTTCCATGCGACAGGGTAATGGCACGATGACCCGGCGGGCGTGGCTGGCGCGGGCCGCCCAGGCCGCTGCGTTGGGAATGGGGATGCGGCATCTCAAGCGGCTGCGGGCCGCCGCCGCGTCGCGCTGGTTCAAGATCGGGGCCTGCGAGTGGAACCTGGGCCGGGCCGACCCTACGTCCTTCGATGTGGCCAAACAGATCGGCCTGGACGGCGTGCAAGTCAACATGGGGTCGCTGGCCAACGATATGCACCTCCGCAAGCCCGAGGTGCAGCGGGCGTATCTGGAGGCGGCCCGGCGGACCGGCCTGGAAATCGCCTCGCTGGCCATCGGCGAGATGAACAACGTGCCGCTCAAAAGCGATCCCCGCGCCGAGGAGTGGCTGTGGGATGCGCTGGACGTGGCCAAGGCCCTGGGCATTACCGTGGTCATGCCCGCCTGCTTCTACAAGGGCGATCTCGACCTCAGCCGCACCCAAGAGATCGATCATCTGGTCAAAGTCCTCAAGCGTGCCTCGGCCAAGGCCGAGAAGCTGGGCATCGTCATCGGCCTGGAAAGCTACTTGAGCGCCGAGGACAACATCACCATCCTCGACCGGGTGGGGTCGCCCGCCCTGAAGGTCTATTACGACGTGGGCAACTCGACCGACAAGGGCCGCGACGTGCTCAAGGAAATCCCCCTTCTAGGCGACCGGATTTGCGAGTTCCATTTCAAGGACGGCCGGTTTCCGCTCGGCCAGGGGCGGATCGACTTCGCCAAGGTCCGCAAGGCGCTGGACCAGATACAATACAGCGGGTGGATCCAGCTCGAGGCGGCCGCTCCCAACGGCGTGCTGAAGGACTACGCCGCGTATTACCGGTTTTTGCGGGGCATTTTCCCGGAACGCAAGGCAGGCTGAAGGCCGCCGGCCGCCTCGAACCGAGGCCCACTCGGGGGCGTTGGCGGTTTTCCGCAGGCGGCCCGGAGACCAGGCGATTTCCAGTACGGAGCAACACTATGCGAATGACGATCATCGGTTGGCTGGCCACCTGGGGCCTGTGCGCGTGGGCCGCAGCGGCCGACACCCCCAAACACCTCCGCCTGCGGGCCGTGCCGTTTACCGAGGTGAAGGTGGAGGACGCCTTTTGGGCCCGGCGCCTGGAAACCAACCGCACCCGCTCGCTGCCGCACAACTTCAAGTGGTGCGACGAGACCGGTCGCATCAGCAATTTCGCCAAGGCAGCGGGGCTTGTGCCCGGCAAGTTCGAGGGCATCTATTTCAACGATTCCGACGTGTACAAGGTGCTCGAGGGTGCGAGCTACTCGCTGGCCTACCGCCGCGACCCGGCCCTGGAGAAGACCGTGGACGAGGTGATCGCCAAGATCGCGGCGGCCCAGCAACCCGACGGCTACTTGAACACCTACTTCACCCTCGCCGAGCCCGGCAAGCGCTGGACCGACCTGGCCGCCAAGCACGAGATGTATTGCGCCGGGCACCTCATCGAGGCCGCGGTGGCCCACTACCGGGCCACCGGCAAGAAGACCCTGCTGGATGTGGCGGTGCGATTTGCCGATCACATTGACGGATTGTTCGGCCCGGGCAAGCGGCCGGGCATCGATGGCCACGAGGAAATCGAGCTGGCCCTGGTCAAGCTCTACCAGGTGACCGGCCAGAAGCGGTACTTCGACCTGGCGCAGCGGATGATCGACTTGCGGGGCGATAGCACCCAGCGCCAGACCTGGGGCCCGTATTGCCAGGACCACATGCCCGTGCGCAAGCAGCGCGAGATCGTGGGGCACGCGGTGCGGGCCATGTACCTGTACTGCGGCGTGGCCGACGTGGCTGCCTATACTGGCGACCGCGGGTTGCTGGAAACCATGGACGCCATCTGGAAAGACGTGGTCACCCGCAAGCTGTACGTCACCGGCGGCGTCGGCGCCCGGCACCAGGGCGAAGCCTTCGGCGAGGCGTACGAGCTGCCCAACGAATCGGCGTACTGCGAGACCTGTGCCGCCATCGGCCTGGTGCTTTGGGCCCACCGCATGAACCTGCTCTACGGCGACGCCCAGTTCGCCGATGTGCTCGAACAGGCCTTGTACAACGGCGTGCTGTCGGGTGTGTCGCTGGACGGCGAGAAGTTCTTCTACGTCAACCCGCTGGCCTCGGCCGGCAATCACCACCGCCAGCCGTTTTTCGGCTGCGCGTGCTGCCCGACCAATGTGGTCCGCCTGGTCCCCTCGGTGCCGGGGTATGTGTACGCCACGGACGATCGCGGGGTGTACGTCAACCTGTATGTCTCCGGCAAGGTGACGCTGCCCGTGCCCAAGGGGAAGGTGACGCTTGCGCAGGACACCCGCTACCCGTGGGACGGCAGGGTCCGCATTCGGGTGCAGGCCGAGCCGCCGGGCGTGTTCGATATCTGTCTGCGGATTCCCGGCTGGTGCACCGACGCCAAAATCGCCGTGGAGAAGTCCACTCTGGCCGACGACCCCGCCAAAGGTATCCAGGTGCAAATGGAAAAGGGCTATGCCCGGCTGCGGGGCGCGTGGCTGCCGGGCGAGGTGATCGTGCTCGACTTGCCCATGCTGGTCGAGCGGGTCGAGGCGCATCCCAAGGTCGAGGCCGACCGGGGCCGGGTGGCTTTGCGCCGCGGGCCGCTGGTGTACTGCTTCGAGGCGGTGGACAACGGCGGCCCGGTGCGGAACCTCATCCTGGCCCGCGATCCCAAGTTCGCCACCGAACACCGCGAGGACCTGCTGGGCGGGGTAACCGTCATCCGCGGCACCACCCGGGACGGCCGGCAGGTGACGGCCATCCCCTATTACGCTTGGGACCACCGGGCGCCGGGCGAAATGGTGGTATGGGTCCGGCAGGAGGGCAAGACGCGCCGTCCGCGGCTAGACGACCCGAGTTGGGAGGGGAAACTGTACCGGCCGTTGGACCCGGCCACGCTGGGGCCGGCCGAGCCCCCGTCGCTGGCCGAACAGACCGTGGCCACCGCCTCGTTCTGCGATCGCTTTGGCGGCACGCCGGCTGCCTTGTGCGACGAGATCGAGCCCAAGAACTCCTGCGACCACGACGTGCCGCGCTTCACCTGGTACGACCGGCTGGGGACGCGGGAATGGGTCCAGTACGAGTTCCCCACGCCCCAAAAGGTGGCCGCCGTGGAGGTGTACTGGTTCGACGATGGCCGCATCGGCCGGCACTGCCGCGTGCCCCAATCCTGGCAACTGTTGTACCGCGAGGGCGACCAGTGGAAGCCGGTCGAAGGGGCCTCGGGCTATGGGGTGGAGCAAGACAAGTTCAATCGCGTTACGTTCAAGCCCGTGGTTACCAAGGCCCTGCGCATCGAGG
>JBBIQF010000127.1:12900-15118 GCA_037442445.1 Planctomycetaceae bacterium | reverse complement strand
GCCCAACGCGCAATACGACAAGAACCTGTTCTACCGCAAACTGGCGGAACTGGGGCTGGCCAATGGATGCTGCGACGCCTTGTTCCCCCTGCTGGACGACCGCTTCACCTTCCGGCAGTTGCAGGAGGCCGTGACCGTCGTGCTCCGCCAAAACCGCGCCCGCCGGCAGGAGTTCGAGAAGACCACGGAAGGCATCCTGGCCTTGGCCCGGGCCAACTACGAGGTGGCCTTCTCCGAGGAGCAAGACCTGTCGGAACGGGTGATCTTTCCGTACTCGCCCACCGAGGCCAACGGCATCGAGGACGCGCGCTTCGTCGAGTTCCACGATGACGATGGCAGCGTGCGCTACTATGCCACGTACTCGGCCTTCGACGGGCGGATCGTGCTCCCCCAGCTCTTGGAGACCACCGATTTCCTGCATTTCAAGATCAGCACCCTCAACGGCCCGGAGGTCCGCGACAAGGGCTTCGCCCTGTTCCCGCGCAAGATCAACGGGCTGTATGCCATGCTTTCGCGCCAGGACGGCGAGAACCTGTACTTGATGTACTCGGACATGGTGCACTTCTGGTACACCAAGCAGTTGCTCCTCAAACCCACGTACCCATGGGAGTTCGTCCAGGTGGGCAACTGCGGCTCGCCGATCGAGACGCCGGCCGGCTGGCTCGTGCTCAGCCACGGGGTGGGCCCCATGCGCCGATACTCCATCGGGGCGTTCCTCTTGGACCGGGACGATCCCAGCCGGGTGATCGGCCGGCTCCGCCAGCCCCTGCTGGCCCCCAACGAAAACGAGCGCGAGGGCTACACCCCCAACGTCGTCTACTCCTGCGGGGCCGTGGTCCACAACGGAATGCTGGTCCTGCCGTACGCCATGTCCGACTACGCCACGAGCTTCGCCCTGGTCCGGCTGGACGAGCTGCTGGCCGAACTGACAGCCTCGTGAACCCCACGCGGTACGGTGCGCGCTTTGCACGGGCCCCGGGGGGAATGGCGAATGGCGAATGACGAAAGACAAATGGCGAATGTCGAATGACCGAGCACCAGGCACCAATGACCAGGCACCAAGGACCAAGCACCAAGGACCAAGCACCAATGGCCAAGGGCGGGCGGGGTGCCGGCGGTTTATCGCACGGGTTCATAGGGCTGGTGGTGCTGGCGGTTCGCCCACGGCCAGGCTCAGGTAGCGCTGGTCGAGGCACACCATCAGGCGGTCGGCCAGGAGTTGCCCAAGGCTTCGCTCGACCGCCGCCCGATCAGCAGGTTGCCGCCCCGGCAGGTCCGCATTTGCCGCAAGCGCCACAAGCTGTTCGAGGGTCTTGCCCGCATCGCACCACAGGTACAAAGCGCGGTCCAGCCCGGTCAAGCGGTGCTGGAAAGCGGTGGCGCACGGCCGGGTGTCGGTCACGATCAGCACCCCGTCTTGGCGGTCGAATTGCCGCAGAGCCACGGTGCCGTGCAGCCGTTGCCAGGTTTCGGCGGCGGCCAACACCGGGGCCGCGTAGTCCAGCACATTCCGGCCGTCGGCGTAATCGAACTCGAAATAGTACGCAAGCTGGGCCAGCGACTCGGGGGGAAACGGATATACGAAGGGAAAGGCCCGGTTGGGCCGGGGATGCGCCATGCCCCAGGCCGCCGGATTTTCGAAATACGGGGAGAAGCGATCCAGCCGGACCCGCCCCACGGCCAGCGGCGGATGCAGGTGCACCAACAGGGGCAGCAGTTCGGCCAGCCGGGCATACTCGGCCGGGTCCTCCCCCGGGAACCCGTACAGCAGGTTCCATTTCACTTCGATGCCCGCTTCCGAGAACCACTTCAGCGCCTGGAGGTTTTGCACCGCGGTGGCCCCTTTGCGAATCTGGCGGAGGATGGGCGTGCTGAAGGTCTCGATCCCCAACTGCGCGGCCCGCAGGCCGGCGGCAATCAACTCGGCCACCTGGCAGCGCGTGAGGTTGGTTTTCATCTCGTACACGAACTCCAGGCCGATGCGTGCTTCGCGAAGTTTCGGCAGCAAGGTGCGGAAATAGCGATAGTCCAGGATGTTATCGGCCGAACAGGCCCGGCGCACGCCGTATCGGCGGACCAGCCAGGCCAGTTCGTCCACCGCGCGCTGGGGGCTTTTGCTGCGGTAGCGGAGCGCCGCGCCGTTGAGCCCGCAGAACAGGCAGTGGTGTTTTTGCCCCCACCAGCAGCCCCGCGAGGTTTCGAAGAAAAGCAGAGGGTC
>JBBIQF010000127.1:7952-12890 GCA_037442445.1 Planctomycetaceae bacterium | reverse complement strand
AAGCCGCAGAAAGTGCAATGCTGCTTGGCCCCCCACCAGCAGCCGCGAGACGTTTCCATCTGAAGTGCCGGCGTGAAGTGACGGCGGACCGGGCTTACCCGGTACGCCGCGATGTAATCGTCGAAATCGGGATAGGGCAGGCGATCGAGGTCCTCCACGGGGTAGGCGCCGGCCTCACGGGCGGCCCAAGAAGCGGGCGCACCCCGCGGCTGGGCCTGGCCGCTTGGGACGGATGCCAGCACCGGCAACTCGGCCGGCCGCAGGGAATGCCCGGGGACCGGCTGGGCCTCGGCAAGCTGTTGCCGGCCGACGACGCCGGGCGGTACCTCGACTGGTTTGCCCGCCAGAATCTGCTCCACCAAGTCGGGGAACGCGTGGTCGGCCTCGCCTAGAAAGACATAATCGATCGGGGCAAAGCGGCGCAATAGCTCCACGCCCATCGGGCCTTCGCACGCAGCCCCGCCGAAGACGATGCACACCTCGGGCAGACTCTGTTTGATCCGCCGCGCAAGGCACATCGAAGGCATGGTCTGCTGGTACGAAGCCGCGAACCCCACGATGCGGTAGGCCGACCAGTCCACCGCTGCGAAGGCCTCGTCCAGAAAAGGCCCCACGTGCCGGGCGATGGCCTCGAAATCGCGGCGGTCCTGGTCGGTCAGGCCCGCATCGGCCTGCAAGAGCACCTCGTGCCAGTAGCGATCGTCGCCGGGCAAATCGGCGAAATAGTGCTTGGCGAACAGCCGCTCGCCCCCCAGCACAAAGGCGAAGGCATCGGCAATCCAGGCGTAGGCCTCCAGGCCGATCCGCTCGGCAAAATCGAAGTTCAAATAGGCCAGATCGCAGCCGATGCCCCGCCGGGCCAAGGCGGCCTTGAGCAGGCTGGGCCCCAGATTCGGCCAGCGGAGGTTGGAAAACGGCATGTTCACCAGCAAGACCCGGGACATCAAGCGCAAGTGTACGCAGGCAGCACGGGGCTGGCCAGCGCCGCAAGACCGCAGTCGTTGCGGGGCCATCGCGGCCGGGGCCGTGCAAGCCGGCCTTCGCGGTGCTACCATGGGCCATAACAGCCTTGGGGATTCCAGGGGTAATGCTGGCCGCGATCCCATCGGCCACTTGCTCGCGGAGGAACCTGCCATGCGATGGGTGCCGCCCCTTTGGTGCCTTCTTGGAGTTGTGTTTGCCTGGCATGTCGGCGGGCTCGAGGCTGCCGAGCCAGGACTGCTCGCGCACTACACCTTCGACGAAGGGGCAGGCACGGTGGTCAACGACCACAGCGGCCAGGATCACCACGGCACCCTGCACGGCGCCCGGTGGACGGCAGGGGCCCGGGGCGCGGCGTTGGATTTCACGCCGCCGGGAAGCTACGTCGATTGCGGCCGGTTGCTGGGGCAGAAACTGACCGGCGACATGACCCTTTTGGCTTGGGTAAAGCTCACCCCCAGCGTGTATCCGGATGGCGGCACGAACTGGACCATCGCCGATTGCGAAGACTACACCCACTCGGGATTCATCTTCCGGGTGGACGGGCAGACGACCAAGGTGTATTACCGGGCTAGTGCGGCGGGCCATACTCCCGAGTCCTTCTCCCGGGCGCTGGTCACGCAGGGCGAATACCACCATCTGGCCTTTGTGCGCCGCGGGACCCGCATCCAACTGTTCATCGACGGTGTGCCGGAACGGCCGTTCTCGGGCGACCGGCCCGCGGCGCCTTCGGCCACCTTCAAGATCTCGACGCCCGGCCAGCCGCTCCAGGGCATCCTGGATGACTTGGCGATCTACGATCGGGCATGGACCGCCGAGGAGGTGCTGGGGCGCTATAAACGCGAGGCGGCGGCCTACGGCAAGGATACGTCGTGGTTCGGGAGATTCCGCATCGAGCCGTTCTGGTATTTCGATCGCCGCCAGGCAGTGCTGGCGGTGGACTTTTTGGGCGTGCTGCCGCTGCCGCAGGGTTGGCAGGTGGCGGTAGAGCTGGCTCCGCCAGGAGGACGGCCCATCGCCACGCAGCCGGCCTCGCCCGCAGCCGAGGGCCCCGTGCAGGACTTCGCCTTCGACCTGGGCGGCCTGACGCCGGGCCAATACGAGTTGCGGGCGGTGCTGCGCGATGCGGGGGGGAAGGTGCGTACCAGCCAGGCCGCAGCGTTTCGGTACCCGCCCGAGCCGCCCAAAGTGCCGTCCCCCGCCGAATGCCGAGTGCCGCCGCTGCCGGCGGCCCCAAAGCCTGCCGAGTTTTCGGCCGAGGTGCGGCCGGATGGAAGCCTGGTGGTCCGCACCGCCGGGCAAGAGTTCGTCTTGGCCTCGGATTTCTCTTTTCCGCACGGCGGATTCAATCGTTTGGGCCCCGCGGTGGGGGAGCCGGCTAAGACGGCAGAAAACGGGTGGAAGCCGGCGGTCCGGCAGCTTGCCCCTGGCGGGTACCGCATCGAGGCGGCCGGGAGCTATTACCGGCTGGTCCGCACCGTGGAAAAAGAGCCTACGCGGGTTCTGGTCCGCGATACGCTGACCAACACCACGGCCAAGCCGCTCGGCGTGCTTGTCCGCCATCATATAACCGATGCGAAGCCGCAGCTCGGCTGCCGAATAGGGGGCTACCCAGTCGGCGCGGCGCTTTTGGCCAAGGACATCAAGACCAACCCCACGCTGTTCATCGTGCGGGGCAAAGCGGGGTTGGGGCTTGTGGCGTTGGACGACGTGTTCATCGTGCAATCGCGGGCCAGCTTCGCCGCCGGCACCGCTACCCTGCACACCGACACGTTTGCGCTGGACGCGGGCAGCTCGTACACCTTGGAGTGGGCCGCCTATCCGACCCCCGGAGGCGATTACTACGATTTCATCAACCAGGTCCGCCGCGACGAGGGGCGCAACGGCACGGTGGACGGCGGCATCGGCTTCATCACCCGCAGCCCCCGCGACCGGCGGGGCGTGCCCAGCCGGCAGTTCGTCGAGCTGCGGAACCTCAAGTACGGCTTGATCCACTGCCTGTCGTTTGCGGCCGACGACCCGGGCATCTCGATCGAGGGCATCGAGTTCCTCGAGTACCCCAAGGAGCGGGAGGCGCTCCGCAAGCAGATCGCCGCCATCCACCAGGCCTTTCCGGGGATGAAGGTCCTGTTCCACATCGCGCACAGCCTGTACGCCACGAATCGGCCGAAGCAGACGTTTCCCGACTCGCGGGTCATAGGCCCCGATGGCAAACACGCGGTGTACACCACCAGTCCCGGCAACTATTTCAGCCCCGAGCGCCTGGCCCAGGGGTGGAACTGGTACATCTATTACCCCACGCTGGATAACCGCTTCGGAAAAGCGCTACTGGAAAGCGTCGATGTCATCCGCGATGAGATTGGGGCCGACGGCGCCTTCATGGACGGTTTCATGTGGGCCTATGGGGGCCAGTACACGTATGACCGGTGGGATGGCCACACGGCCCAGATCGATCCGCATACCAAGACCATCACCCGCAAGATGGGCTCGGTGCTTCTGCTTTCGCAGGATGCCTTGGTGGCCTTCTGCCGCAAGATGCGGGACAAGGGAGGGTACATCGTGGCCAACAACGCGGCCATCACGCGGACCATCGGCCGGGAAACCTATCTGATCCACGATCGCGAGTGCTTTGCCGGGCCGGAAGTGCATCTGGCCAGCACGCCCCTGGTGCTTTCGCTCCCCTCGGCCATCCAAGGCGAGGCGGATATCCATCGCGATGTGCTCGACAAGCTGGCCTGGGGCAATCTGTACATCTATTACCAAGAAGGGGAAATCACCCACCCTTCGGTCCCCGCGCAGATGTACCCCATCACGCTGGAGGAAATTGGCGCGGGCTATGTGAAGGGCCGCCAGCGATGGATCACCCGCCGCAGCGGCGTGTACGGTTGGCCGGGCACGCATGACCTTCACCTGGTGTATTTGTACGACCGCCGCGGCGTGCCCATTTCGCACGGGTTTGTTACCGCGGTGGATGCCAGCGGCGTGCGGACCCGGCTGGAACTGGCCGACCAACAGTGCGCGGTGATTCGCCGCATCCCCCTGGTGCTCCAGGCCCAAAGGACGGTCAACGTGCGGGTCAACCGGTACGGCCGCGACGGCGTGGAGCTTGTGGCCAGCGGTGCCGGCCCGGCCCGGCTCGTCGTGGGAGATGGCGAGCTGCCGGTTCGCCCCTTGGCCCAACACCGGTTTTGGGTGGGAGAGCACCAGCGGGTGGTGGCGGCCGATGCGGCCGGCAACCTCGCCGTGCCGCTGGAACTGGGCCCTCAGATTCTCGTCCGCCTGGAACCGGCAGGCGACCCGCCCCCAGCCGAGTCCTCGGCCGTGACGCCGCAAGAAAGGAGATCGCCATGACGCCGCGCCAGCGGGTTTGGCAGGCTATCCGCCACATCGAGCCGGACCGCGTGCCGTGGCAGATCGGCTGCACCACGCCGGCCCGGCGGAAACTCCAGGAGTACTTCGGCACCGACACGCTGGACGACGTGCTGGGCAACCATCTGGCCAAGTACCGGCCGCGGGCGCCGGACGCCCTGGTCGAGGTCCGCCCGGGCTATTGGCGGGATGAGTTCGGCGTGGTGTGGAACCGGACGGTGGACCCGGACATCGGGGTGGTGGAGGTGTATCCGCTTGGCGGCCGGTCGCTGGAGGGGTTTGCCTGGCCCGACCCCCGCGACCCCCGCCGCTTTGCGGCGCTGCCGCAATTTCTGGAAGAGAACCGCGGGCGGTTTTGTTACGTAAGCATGTCGTTCTCGCTATTCGAGCGTGCCTGGACCCTCCGCAGTATGCCCGAACTGCTGGTGGACATGCTCGAAGCGCCGCGGTTTGTGGACGAACTGTTGGACCGATTGGTGGAGTTCAACCTGGGGATTCTGGAGGAAGTGCTGCGCTGGCCCATCGATGGCGTACTCTTCGGCGACGACCAGCGGAGCAACGCCGTGAACTTCTTCGTGCAGATACCGA
>JBBIQF010000127.1:6955-7942 GCA_037442445.1 Planctomycetaceae bacterium | reverse complement strand
TTGGCCGGCGGCTGTGGCGGCGGTTCATCAAGCCCCGCCTGGCCGAGATGTACGCGGTGGTGCGGCGGGCGGGCAAGGCGGTCATGATCCACTCGTGCGGCAAAGTGCAGGAGCTGTTCCCCGAGCTGATCGAGCTGGGGCTGGACGTGTTCAATCCCTTCCAGCCCGACGTGATGGATCCGCTGGAGATGAAGCGGCGGTACGGCGACCGGCTGGCGTTCTTCGGCGGAGTGAGCGTGCAGAGCCTGCTGCCCCGAGGGACGCCCCAACAAGTCCGCGACGAGGTTGCAGGACGCCGTGGGCCGCGGCGGCGGATTCATCCTGGCCCCCTCGCACGACATGCCGGGCGACATCCCCCTCGAAAATATGGTGGCGCTGATAGAAGCCGCACAATCGGCGTAAACCCGCTGTTCAAAACAGGCCGTTCAGGGAGGGAGGAAAAAATGACAAGCCCCGGAAGGTAAGCTAAAGTTTTCTCGCAGGGGTGAATGTTCGGCCCTGCAAGCCTTGTCTGTTTGCCGCTTGGGCCTGTACGGCGGCCTTTCCCGCATCACGGCTTTTCTCGTCCGGGAAGGCGGCGTTTGGCCTCGGCGACTTGGCCGGCCGTGCCCGCTGGGCACAACACGGGCCGCGGTGGCGCGCCGGCTGGAACCTCATCCTGGAGCTATCGTCCCATGTCAAGCCCTCTGCGCCGCTGGCGGATGTCGGCACGTAAACCCAAGGCCCGGAAGTACCTAACGCTTGGGTTGGAACGGCTGGAACCGCGGTGCCTGATGGATGCTGCCGGGATGGTTTCGCAACTGCTCATCACCACCCGGGACGGCGGCATCGCGACCGTGCGCGTGGAGGATTCGGTGCTGCCGCAGGCCCTGGGCGCCTGGCAGGCCGACCCCAACGTGCTAGCGGTCGAGGTGGACCACGAGGTCCGCGTGGCTTTGAGATTCAAAAGGTATGAGAAGCCACTTCCTGGGCATTATCTTCAACTTG
>JBBIQF010000127.1:6638-6945 GCA_037442445.1 Planctomycetaceae bacterium | reverse complement strand
GACTCGTATATGTGCAACCTCTGGGGGATGCAAAATACGGGCCAATCGGGCGGCGTCCCGGGCGTGGACATCGGCGCCGCCTTGGCCTGGAACCTGGCCATCGGCAGCCTGCGTACCGCCGTGGGTGTGATCGATACCGGCATCGACTACACCCATCCCGACCTCTACAAGAACATCTGGCTCAACCAGGGCGAACTGCCGCGGAACCTGGGCCTGGTGGATACCGACGGCGATGGGCTGATCACGTTTTGGGATCTCAACGAGCCGGCCAACGCGGGCAAGGTGGCCGATGTGAACCAGAACGGCC
>JBBIQF010000127.1:0-6616 GCA_037442445.1 Planctomycetaceae bacterium | reverse complement strand
ACGTGCTGGGCGATCCCCGCTGGGCCAACGGCGTCGATAACGACGGCAACGGCAAAGTGGATGACCTCATCGGCTGGGACTTCGTCAACAACGATAACGACCCTTACGACGACAACAGCCACGGGACCCACGTGGCGGGCACCATCGGTGCGATGGGCAACAACGCGCTGGGCGTGGCGGGGGTGAACTGGAAGGTGCAGCTTGCGGCGCTGAAATTCTTGGGCGCAAACGGCAGCGGCTACACCAGCGCAGCGGTGGCGGCCCTGAATTACGCGGTCGCCACGGGCATCCGCATCACCAACAACAGTTGGGGGGGCGGCGGGTATTCGACAGCCCTGGCCAATGCGATCGCCAGCGCCCGCGCTGCCGGGCACATCTTCGTCGCAGCCGCCGGGAACTCCAGCAACAACAACGACGCCACGCCGCAATACCCGGCCAGCTACGGGTTCGACAACGTGATCGCCGTGGCCGCCATGGACCGCTACGGCAATCTGGCCAGCTACTCGAATTACGGGGCAACCAGCGTGGACCTGGCCGCCCCGGGCACCAGCATCGTCAGCACGGTGCCCGGCGGGTACGCCTCGTACAGCGGCACTTCGATGGCCACGCCGCATGTTACCGGCACCGTGGCCCTCGTCTGGAGTGCCAATCCCACCCTGACCTACAGCGATGTCATCGCCCGCGTGCTCAACAACGTGCATGTCGCCCAGGCGTTTACAGGGAAGGTGGCCACCGGGGGCTGGGTGGATGCCTACCATGCGTTGGCCAGTGCTGGGCAGGACACCACCGGGCCGCGGGTCGTCTCGGCCGTGGCCAACACCGATGGGCCGGCGTCGCGCGTACGGGTGGCGTTCAGCGAGGCCATCGATCCGGCCAGCTTCACCACCGCCGATGTTACCGGCTTCGTGGGCCCGCAGGGGCCGCTGGCCGTGTCGGGGGTGCAGCCGGTGGCCGGCACGAACAACACGCAGTTCGACGTGACCTTCGCCCCGCAGTCGATGCCGGGGACGTACCGCTTCGTCTTGGGGCCGGATATCCGCGACCCGGCCGGCAACCCCATGGACCAGAACGCCAACGGCCTTGCGGGCGAGGCCGCCGATACCTACACGGTGAGCTTCACCGTTGCGCCGCCGGCCCCGCAGGTCTTTACGAACACTAAGGCGGCCCCCATCCGCGATTACCGCACGACGGTCTCGACAATCACCATCGGCCAGGACCTACGCATTGCCGACCTGGACGTGGTGCTGAATGTCGCCCACACCTTCGACGGCGACCTGTACATGTACCTCCGCGGCCCGGATGGCACCCGAGTGGAGCTCGTGCGATTCCGCGGGGGAAGCGGCGACCACTTCAGCAATACGACGCTGGACGACGAGGCGCCGCTGGCCATCGGCCTGGGGCAGGCGCCGTTTCAAGGGAGTTTCCGACCGGAGCAGGCGCTCTCGGCCTTTGACGGCAAGAATGCCCGCGGTACCTGGACCCTCTACGTGTACGATGCCGCCCGGTACGATACGGGCTGGCTGAACGGCTGGTCGCTGCGGATCACGCCAGCGGCGGGGGCCGCGCAGTCGGGCGGAGGCCGGCTCGGTGCACGCAGCGTCGATGCCGCGATTTCGGAATCGCCGGGCCATGGCCTCGATGGCTCAGGCGGCGCGGTGGCGCAAGATGTTCTGGAGGCCCTGGCGGCCGACCGACCGGCACAAAGCGCCGGGCGTTCTCGGGAGGGGCTTGCGACCCGGGCAGCGCACGGCCAGCCACCGGGCTCCAGCGATCAGCCAATGGTCAATGCGCCGGCCGGTCCCGCTGCCGGGATACCCCTTGCTTCGCACAACACCGGCGAAGGGCTCTCGGCCCACCGCCTGTGCGATATGGTGTTGGCCGGCGACACCTCGCAGTGGTTCCATCGGCCGGGGCTGGAGGGATTTGGCAGCCTCGCGGCCGGCCGCATCGGAGGGGGTAGCCGGGCGGGTCATGCCCCGAACTTGGCCAGCCGGCCCGCATGGGCCAGCATAAGCGGCATCAGGTAGATCGCCTCGAACTGGCCCAGGCCGCCCCGCAGCGCCTCGGTCTCGCCGAAGGCCTGGCACGCATCGGGCCGGGCCGTGGCCGCCCACAACAACACCGGCACCGGATGCCAACTGTGGCTGCCCAACGTGGCCGGCGTGCTGTGATCGCCTGTTACGACCAGCACCGTGGGGCGCAAGGCCTCGATGCGCGGCACCACGGCGTCGAACTGCTCGATCATCTTCACCTTCTCGTCGAAGTTGCCGTCCTCGCCCCGGCTGTCGGTGTACTTGAAGTGCACGAAGAAGAAATCGTACTGGTCCCACACCTGGGCCAAGACGTCGATCTCTTCCTCGAGCGTCTTGGGCTGGCCAGCCACCTCCATGCCGACCAAAGCGGCCAGGCCCTTGTACATGGGATAGACGGCGATGGCGGCCGCCCGCAGGCCATACGTTTCGGCATACGTGGGCAGCGCGGGCTTCTTGGAGAACCCGCGGAGCGTCAAGCCGTTGGCCTTGGGCTCGCGGGCTAGCAGCTTCTCGGCCTGGACGATGAACTGCCGGGCGATCTCGGCTGTGCGCTGGCTGGCCGGGTCTTCGCCCACCGGGTCCAGGGGCGGCACGCCGGTTTTCTGCGGGTCGGTATCGTTGACCCGCTCGCCGAGCCCTTCGGCCCGAAAGATCACGGCAAAACGGTGCTCCTGCACGGGTTCCACGAAGAGTTCCACGCCGGGGATGCGGACCTGGCGCAGCCGATGGACCAAGGGGGCGCTTTCGGCGGTGGGGATTCGGCCGGCCCGGCGGTCCTTGATGGTCCGATCGGGGTTGAGCGTAACGAAGTTGCAGCGGGCCGCCACGTCGTGGGGCCCCACGTGGAAGCCGATGCCCGTGGCCTCCAGCACGCCGCGGCCGATGACATACCGCAGCGGGTCCAGGCCGAAAAGCCCCAGGTGCCCCGGCCCGCTGCCCGGCGTGATGCCCGGCTTGATGGGGATCATCGTGCCGAGCACCCCCTGCTTGGCGAGGCGATCGAGGTTGGGCGTCTGCGCCGCCTCGAGCTCGGTGGGGCCGCCAGGCTGGCGGGGCAGCCCGCCGATGCCGTCGGCCACGAGCATGACCAGCTTCGAGTCGTTGGGCGTCTTCAGCTCCCGAATGACATCCAGAAAATCCATGGCGTTGTCCTCATGGCAAGATCGAAATCGCAACGCGCCGCCGGGTTCATCCCACCGGCGCAAGCGCGTGCGTGCCGAGCACGCAGCCTACGTGGTTGGTCATTGGGATTTGGAATTTGAGATTTGAGATTTGAAATTTGCTTCGGCATTCGTCATTTGACTTTCGTCATTCGTCATTCCGGCCAGGGGCGTGCGTGCCGAGCACGCACCCTACGGCTTTCGCACCACGAAATTCACCATGCGGCGCGGCACCACGACGACCTTGGTCACGGTTTTTCCGGCAAGGTGTTCGGCCACCTTGGCGTCGGCCCGGGCCGCCGCCTCGACCGCCGCGGCGTCCGCCTCGGCCGGCACCCGGATCACCGCCCGCAGCTTGCCGTTGACCTGCACCGGTATCTCGATGGTCTCTTCCCGCAACGCCGCCTCGTCGTATTGCGGCCACGGTTCATAAGCCAGCGTGGTCGAGTGGCCCAGGGCCTGCCACAACTCCTCGGCCAAATGCGGCGCAAACGGCGACAGCAAGAGCACGAAGGTCTCCATCACCCGCCGCGGGCGCACCGGCGCATTGAGGAAATGGTTGGTGAACTCCATCATCCGGGCGATGGCCGTGTTGAAGCTCAATTGCTCGATGTCGCGCGTCACCGCGCAAATCGTCCTGTGCAGGATGCGGTTGTCGTCGGCGGTGGGTTCGACGTCCTGCACGGCCGGTGCCAGGCGCACGGTCTCCGCCCGGTCGTCGATGATCATCCGCCACACGCGGTCCAGGAACTTCCATACACCGTCCACCCCCTTCATGCTCCAGGGTTTGACGGCTTCCAGGGGGCCCATGAACATCTCGTACAACCGCAGGGCGTCGGCCCCGTAGTCGCGGACGATCTGGTCCGGATTGACCACGTTGCCCCGGCTCTTGGACATCTTGTAGGCCCGGGCGTCGATCCGCACGTGCGGCTGTTGGCGAAGGACGAATACGTCGCCGCGCTTCTCGACATCCTCGGCATCGAGCTTGACCGCTTCGAGAAGTTCGCCGGAGGAGCGGCGGACGTAGCGGCCGGCCTCGGCCTCCACCGCCTCCTCGGCCGAGACCCACGCGCCCTGCGCCGTGCGGTACGCCGTGTATTCGGTCTCGCCCAGGATCATCCCCTGATTGACGAGCTTTTGAAAGGGTTCGGGCGTGCTGACGTAGCCCCGGTCATAGAGCACCTTGTGCCAGAAGCGGGCATAAAGGAGGTGCAGCACGGCATGCTCGGCCCCGCCGACGTACAGGTCGACCGGCATCCAGGCCCGCTCCACTTCGGGGTCCACCAGCGCCCGGTCGTTCCGGGGGTCCAGGAAGCGGAGGTAATACCAGCACGAGCCGGCCCACTGGGGCATGGTATTGGTTTCGCGCTTGTAGCGCTTGCCGTTGCGCGTAACGTACAGCCACTCGGCGGGGGCCTTTTCCAGGGGGGGTTCGGGCGTATCGTGCCGGGCATCGAAGGCCATCGTTTCGGGCAGGTCCAGCGGCAGTTCCTCGGGCGCAAGCGGCACCACCGCGCCGGTGGGCCGGCCCTGGTCGTCCAGCTCGTGGAGGATGGGGAACGGCTCGCCCCAGAAATGCTGCCGGCTGAACAGCCAATCGCGGAGCTTATAGTTCACGGCAGCCCGGCCCAAGCCGCGGGCCTGGAGGTCTTCCACAATCGCCCGCTTGAACTCGGCCGTCGGAAGCCCGTCGAACCGGCTGGAATGGATCGCCGTGCCCTCGGCAACGAACGCGCAGCGGCCGGCCATCAGCTCCTCCCGCACTGCGCCGGCGGCCGGGCCGGGATCGACCACCGCCACGATCGGCAAGCCATACTGCTTGGCGAACTCGAAGTCCCGCGTATCGTGGGCCGGCACCGCCATGATGGCCCCCGTCCCATAGGTGGCCAGCACGTAGTCGGCCACCCAAATGGGTATCGCCTCGCCGTTGACCGGGTTGATGGCGTACGAGCCAGTGAACACGCCGCTCTTTTCCCGCGCCAAGTCGGTGCGGTCCAGGTCGCTCTTCGAGGCGGCCTTGCGGCAGTAGGCTTCGACCGCCTCGGCATACGCGGGCTGCGAAAGCCGGCGCACAAACGGGTGCTCCGGGGCGATGACCATGTACGTGGCCCCGAAGAGCGTATCCGGCCGGGTCGTGTACACCCGAAGCACCTCCGGGCCCGGCTTGGGCGGAAAACCCGCCTGGCGGCGCTGGGCCAAGAACCTGTCGAACGCCTCGGCCGAGGGCACCGGGCCCCCGCCATCCTCCGGCCCGATGTAAAAATCCACCTCGGCCCCGGTGCTCCGCCCGATCCAGTTCCGCTGTAACAGTTTGATGCTTTCCGGCCAGTCCAGAAGGTCCAAATCCTTTTCCAGCCGATCGGCATAGGCGGTAATCCGCAACATCCACTGCCGCATGGGGATGCGGACCACCGGATGGCCGCCCCGCTCGCTCACGCCGCCGACCACCTCTTCGTTGGCCAGCACGGTGCCCAACGCCGGACACCAGTTGACCGGGGCATCGAGCTGGTAGGCCAGACGATGCTCGTCCTGGTAGCGGCGGACCGCATCAGGCCCGGCCGCCTGCACCTCGGCAGGGATGGGCAGTTCCGCGATCGGCCGGCCCCGCTGCTGGACCGGGTCGAACCAGGTGTCGAACAGCACCAGAAAAATGAACTGCGTCCAGCGGAAGTACTCTGGATCGGTGGTGGCCAGCTCGCGGTCCCAGTCGTAGCTGAAGCCCAGCATCTTCAACTGGCGGCGAAAGGTGGCGATATTGCGTTCCGTGGCCAGCCGCGGGTGCTCGCCGGTTTTCTTGGCGTGCTGCTCGGCCGGCAGGCCGAACGCATCCCACCCCATGGGGTGCATTACGCTCCGCCCCCTCATGCGGTAGTAGCGGCATACCATGTCGGTGGCGGTATAGCCTTCCGGATGGCCGACGTGCAGCCCCTCGCCGCTGGGGTAAGGGAACATGTCCAGCACGTAGAGTTTTTGGCTCTGCGGCAGGCGAGGCGTGGCAAACGTGCGATGCTCTTCCCAGTATTTTTGCCACTTCGGCTCGATGACAGCGGGTTGATAGCGGGGCATAACGTGTCTTGAGGCCAACACTTGTCACGTTTGATCCAGCACGGCGATTGTATCGACCGGCAGGGCCGGCTCCAAGGCAATCGCCCAATGGCCCCAAGCGGCTTGGCGCCACGACGTTGCGAGCCATCTGCCGCCAGTCGGCGTATTCCATGACAAAGAGCCGCGGGTTTCTTGGTTTTCAGAGCCCGGGGATCGGGGAACGCCGGATATGGCGTGGCGCCGGGCCGAGCGATCGGGGTTACGAGCCGGACCAAGAGCCAGGCCCGGCAGGCCCCGGTGCGGCTGGCCGGCTGCCGACGCCGGTTCACGGGCGTTTGCCGCCGCAGGCGGCCAGTAGGCCCGGCGTTCACGCCGGGT
>JBBIQF010000126.1:0-15133 GCA_037442445.1 Planctomycetaceae bacterium | reverse complement strand
ACCCGGTGATCGCGACCAAGAAAGGCGTCAACATCCTGGAGCGTGGCAGCCAGGTACATTTCATGTCCGAGTTCATGGCGATACTCGATTTCCCGCCTGCTCCCAAACTGAACGTGTTCGGGACCCTCGATCCGCGCAAAGCGACGCCCCAAGAGCTTCGCGGGCAAAAGGTGTTTTTCGATCGCGGCCGGTGTGCCGTTTGCCACGTCCCCCCCTATTACACCGACAATTCGATGCACAATTTCCGCACCGAACGGTTTTTCGAGCGGCAGATGGTCAACGGCCGACTGGCCACCGGCGACGGCCCGATCAAGACCTTCCCGCTCCGAGGCATCAAGGACTCGCCCCCCTACCTGCACGACGGGCGGCTGTTGACCCTCGAAGACACCGTGGAGTTCCACAACTTGGTGCTCGAGACCCGGCTGACCGAAGAGGAAAAGAAGGACTTGGTCGCCTTCCTTCGTTGCCTGTAGGCCGGCCGGCGGAGCGCGGGCAGCTTGCCCGCACGCCCGGCGGCGGAAACAACGTGGAGGGACGCGCTCTGTCACGTCCGGCCGGTATCTTGCCCGCGCCTAATGCGGCCGGGGTGGCAGGGCCCCGCAGCGCGGGCATGTTGCCGGCATCCCTTACGGCGGGGGCGGCCGCGCTCCCTTTGGCCAAGCCGGCCGCCCTTCACCGCACCGGGTAGGCGCCCCGCTGGGCAACGATCTCGGTAATGCGGCGGATGCGGTCAATCCGCGAGCCGGGCATGGCGTTGTCGGCAATCCCCAGGATGAACGCCTTGCCCGGAGCGATGGTCCGAAACACCTCGTCCACGTAGGCCTCGAATTGCGCGTCGCTGAACGGGGCTTCCAGAATGGCCGACGGGATGCCGCCCCAGATGATCACCCGGTCGCCCCATGCCGCCCGGGCCTCGGCCAGGGTGGTGGGGACCATGGGGTAGGTGACGAAGCACTCGGCCATGCCGATGCCCGCTCGCTCGATCAGCGGGAGGATCAAACGGGTATCGTTGTCGGCATGGATGGCCAGCACTTTGCCCCGGGCACGCAGCTTGGCCGTAAGTTCCTGGTAATAGGGCAAGATGTAGCGCTCGAACAAGGGGGGCGGGGTCATCTGGCTCGACAGATGATGGCCGTGCATCAAGAGCCGGGCAGGCGACTCGAGCATATGTTTCCACACCGTGTCGCGCAGCCGCTGGGTCAGGACGGTCACCAGGTGTTCCACCTCGCGGGGAAAATCGTTGAGGTGGTAGAAGGCCTGGTCGTAGCCGGCCAGCGCCCGCATCCAATGGTGCATGGGGCAATCGCCGCAGTTGACCATCGGATAGCCGTCTTCGCCGACCTGGCGCTCGTAGGCTTCGTACTGGTCGTAGGCGGCGTGGTACTCGGTATGCTCGATGATGTACTCGACCACCGGGTAGTCTTCGCGGCGTTTGAGCATGAAGCCGACCTCGGCATCCTGGATGCCATGGCGGCGCAATTCCTCGGTGCCGCGGACCGTGGTCCAGACGGTGCCCACCGGGGTCACGTACTCGGTCACGGTTTCCATGCCCCGCTGGCGCCGCCGCACCTCGACGCCCCGCAGTTCGGTGCGATAGATGATACCGTCGCGGGCCGCGGTGCCGCCGAACACATCGCGTTCCACTTCGCGCAGACTCCGCCCCTGGTATTCCGGCGGAAGCGTGCCGGCCCGGCGGTGGGCTTCGTACCAAATCGCCAGCCGCGGTATCCAGGGGATACGGTCCGGCGGCTGGCCATCGAGGATGGCGAGGATGCGTCGGCGATTGGTCATGGCGGCGCTGGCGAGTTGGGGTGAAGCGGTGGACCAGGGCGGAACGAGCCTCGGGCGTCATGCCGGCCGTGGTTGCACGGCGGGCCCCTGCGGTCTTTTTTGACTTTCGCACCCCAGGGTGCAACAATGGTGGTCGAACCGGCGGGCTTGGCCCCCTGCGACCGAGGCGCGGGGCTCCATGTTAGGCGCTTTTTGGGCGTGCGGCCTTGTGGTCGGGGGGCCCGTCGGGTAGCGATTGCCCATAGCGATGCAAGCAGGAGTCGACAAAGTGTCCGAATACCACTCTCGCGGGATCGACCGTCGTGGTTTCTTGCAGCAGGCTGGGGCCGCCGCTGGCGGGCTATGGCTGGCTACGGGCGCGGCGCTGGCTGGCGAGCAAGGCGTCTCGGGCCCCCTGCCCAAAAGGGCGCTCGGCAAGACCGGCGTCTCGGTGACCACCATGACGTTGGGGACCGCCCCCTGCGGGTTTGCCAAGCCCCATTCCACCCAGCGGGTGGCCGACTGCGTCCATGCCGCCCTCGACCTGGGCATCAACGCCATCGACACCGCTCCGGCTTACGACATCGCCGAGGAAGGCGTGGGGCTGGCCCTGGGCAAACGCCGCAAGGAGGTCTTCCTTTCCACCAAGGTGCTGGCCGACTCGGTGGCGGAAGCCGAAAAAATCCTGGCCAATTCGCTCCGCAAACTCAAGACCGACTACGTGGACCTATTGTATTTCCACCAGGTCGGCGACCGCAAGGTGGACATCGCCCTGGACGACGACGGCGTGTTCACGTGGCTGGTGAAGCAGAAGAAGGCCGGCAAGACCCGGTTCGTGGGCATCTCGGGGCACAACCGGCCGGGCAAGTTCATCCGGCTGCTGGAATCCGGCCAATGCGACGTGCTGTTGACCGTGGTCAACTTCGTCGATCGCCACACGTACAAGTTCGAGGAGAGCGTGCTGCCGGTCGCCATCAAGCACGGCGTGGGCGTGGTGGCCATGAAGGTGTTCGGCGGCGCCAAGAACATGCAGTATGCCGATCCGGCCTCGGGCTCCCATCTGGACCCCCGGTACCACGAACTGGCCATCCGGTACGCGCTGGGGGTTCCGGGCGTGGCGACGCTGAACATCGGCTGCGCCAGTGTGGAGCAGGTCCGAGAGGACGTGGCCAAAGTGGCCCGCTGGCGGCCGCTGTCGCAAGACGAACTGGCCGGCGCGCTGGCTTTGGGCAAGGAACTGGCTGCCCAGTGGGGGACGCATTTCGGCCCGCTGGCCCGGGCAGGCCAGGTTGTGCCGGGCTGGTGCTAGAAAGCCTGCGCCGGCCACACGCCCGGGTTGGCCGGGACCGACGCCCGCCGGGGCCGGCCTTGGGAGGACGGCAGTCTTGTGCACAGGGGCGGGCTGCCGGCCGGCTGCCGGAGCTAGGCCGAGGCAGCCCCATGCCGGCGAGCCAATGCGGGTTCGTTTGAAAGCCCAGCGAGGAGGGTCGTCGCCATGCTGCTTTCTGGTCGCGGGAGAGCGGCTGCGGTGCTTTCTGCCGTCCTGGCCGCTATAGGGGCATTGCCGGTCGGTGGGTGCCCGGCGGCAACGGCTGCGGAGGCCCGGAAAATGGCGGAAGACGTTCTTTCCAAACGCTTGCGCGTGCCCCCTTTACCCGAGCGCATGGAGTGGCTCAACACGGCCGGCCCGCTGGATTGGCGCGATCTGCGCGGCAAGTTCGTCCTCCTGGATTTCTGGACCTACTGCTGCATCAACTGCATGCATATCCTGCCCGAGCTGAAGAAGCTCGAGCGGGCCCATCCGAATTATCTGGTGGTCATCGGGGTGCACTCGGCCAAGTTCGAGACCGAGAAGGACTCGCGCAACATCGCCGAGGCCATCCTCCGCTACAACATCGAGCACCCGGTGGTCAACGATGCCGATATGGTGCTCTGGTCGCGTTTCGGAGTCAGCGCCTGGCCCACGCTCATCCTCATCGATCCCGAAGGGTTTGTGATTTGGGGGACCAGCGGCGAGACGACCTTCGAGCGGCTGGACCAGGTGCTCAGGGCCGCCCTGCCGCACTACCGTGCCCGCGGCGTGGTGGACGAAACGCCGCTGCACTTCGAGCTGGAGGCCTACCGCACCACGGCCACGCCCCTGCGATTCCCCGGCAAAGTGCTGGCCCACGAGGCTTCTGGCCGGCTGTTCATCGCCGACAGCAACCACCATCGCATCGTGGTGGCCGATCTGGAAGGCAAGCTCCAGCAGGTGATCGGCTCGGGCACGGCGGGGCAGGCGGACGGCGATTTCGGCTCGGCCCAGTTCAACCAGCCGCAGGGCCTGGCGCTGGACGGCCAGGTGCTGTACATCGCCGATACCGAGAATCATCTGCTCCGCAAGGCGGATCTCCAGGCAGGCCGCGTGACGACCGTGGCCGGCGTGGGGCGCCAAGCCCGCCAGCCGCCGGTGTTTCGCCCGGCGGCCCCGTTGAAGACGCCGTTGAATAGCCCCTGGGACCTGTGGATCGACGGCCGGCACTTGTACATCGCCATGGCCGGGTTCCATCAAATCTGGCGCATGCATTTGGATCGAAACACGATCCAGCCCTACGCGGGCAACGGGCGGGAAGATACCGTCGATGGGCCGCTCGTGCCCGAGCGGCCCTACCTGCTTGGGGCCTCGTCCTTTGCCCAGCCCAGCGGACTTTCGAGCGATGGCCAGTGGCTTTACGTGGCCGATAGCGAAGGAAGCTCGATCCGCGCGGTCCCGCTGGATCCCCGCCGCGAGGTGCGGACCGTGGTGGGCACATCGCACCTGCCGGCGGCACGGCTGTTTACCTTTGGCGATATCGACGGGCCGGCCGGCAAGGCCCGCCTGCAACATCCCCTGGGCGTGGCCTGGTATCAAGGCCGACTCTTCGTGGCCGATACGTACAACAACAAGATCAAGGTCATCGACCCTGCCCGCGGCACGGTGGCCACGCTGGTGGGGTCGGGCAAGCCGGGCCGGACCGACGATCCTCCGGCGTTCGACGAGCCGGCGGGCATCTCGGCCGCGGCGGGCAAACTGTTCGTGGCCGACACCAACAACCACGCCATCCGCGTGATTCGGCTGGCCGATCGTACGGTTTCGACCTTGACCATCGCCGGCCTTGCACCGCCGCACGCGGCCGGCGAGTCCCCCAAACCGGCCCCCATGCCGGGCACGGCCGAGGAGCGTGTGGCCCCCGTGGTCCTTCGGCCCGAGGGGGGCCAAGTCCGGCTGGACGTGCGCCTCCAATTGCCCGAGGGCATGAAGGTCAACGCCGCCGCCCCGTGGTCCTACCGCATCGAGCCGGCCGACGGCGATTCCAAACCGGTGGTGGCCGAGGAGGCGCTCGGCAAGCCTCGCCGGATCGCCCAGCCCGCCGCCACGGTGGAAATCCCCGTACCGCTCCAGGCCGCACAAGGCCGCCAAACCCTGCGGGTTACGCTGACGTTCTTCTACTGCCGCGATGGGGCCGAGGGGCTGTGCCGCATGGGAACCGCCGCGTGGCGGGTGCCGCTGGAAATATCGGAATCGGCAGAGCAGTCGGTGGCTACTCTTCGGCACACCGTGCGGTAACCCGTGGAAAACGAACGACCCGGCGGTTTACGCCGCGGGGATAGCGCGAAGGACGAATGTCGAAAGTCAAATGACGAATGTCGAATGATCAATGACCAAGCACCAGTGACCCATGACCAAATCCCAAGCACCAATGACCAACGAGCAGCGGCCAACCCGGTAGGGCGGTTGCTTGCGGCGCCGGGGTGAACCCAGTGGCTGGTTCTTGAATCCTCCCCGCTCCCCGCTCCGTGCTCCCTGCTCCCTGCCCGGGGGCCGGCTGTCACGGCTCGTCCAACACATCCTCGCCGTAGCCGGGCGGGAACGGGTTATCCAGGCTCACGGGCTTGACCTCGCCCTCGGCGGCCAGGCGACCCGGCCGGATGTGGCGCTTCGGGGCCCGCGGTCTCGAGTGGGCGGCCGTTTGGCGGTGGCTTGCCGGAGCGATGGAGCGGGTGGGTCTGCGCAAGGCCTTGCCGGGCGGCAGCGGTTTCTCCTCCGACTGGAGCGTGTGGACGATGTCTTCGCCGCCGAACTCGGCCAGCCAGCGGGCCACCTCGGCATCCAGCGGGGGTTCGGTGGGCTTGGCGGCCTCTGCCGGTTGGGGGCGCCGCCGTTTTCGAGCCCGCAGCGATTCGTACCACGCGTGGCTGTCGATGGCCTTGGCGCTGCGGCGGCGCGCCGCATGTTGGATCCGCCGGTCGCTGGAGACCACGGTCAGCCCGCCCGGGGCCGGTTCCTGCCGGATGAGTTCTTCGATCACGTCGTCGGCCGTAAGCGATCGGGAGGCAAACCGCACCCTCATGCCGTAGTAGATAAGCTCGCGAGGGAGGCCGGGCGGGGCACCGCGGGCGTCGAACACGACCACCGTCTCGGCCCGCTCGGCCGGCGGAAGCGCTTCTGCCAAGAGTTTCAAGAGCCCCAATCGGCCCCGCTCGACCATGCCGATGCCAAACCCGCGGCCGGGAACCCCCGCCGTGTAGATGACGTTATAGCCGTCGATGAGAAGTCGCATGGGAAGAACCTTGTTGTTGGCCCGGCCCACCCGCGTGGCTGCCATGGTTCGTCGGGCGCGGGCATCATGCCTGTAGGCTTTGCAGCCGGGACGGCCACACCACAAGGCAGCCGGGACGGCTGCACCACAAGGCGCCGGGCTAAAAGCGGATCTCGAATCGCTGGAACTCCCCGGTGGCCGGCAAAACCTTCTCCTCCGTGCCGCGGATGCACGCGCCCATGGTTTCGGCCACGGCGGCCAGGAATCCGGCCACTTCGCCCGGCTGGCCCTCCACCACGATCAGCACCCGTCCATCGGGCAGATTCTTTACATAACCGGTCACGTGGTAATGCGATGCGATCCGCCGTGCGGTGTACCGGAACCCCACCCCCTGGACGGTTCCGCGATAGTAAACTTCGCGCCGCTGCATGGCCCGATCTCCACGGAACCCTGCTTGAACCGGCTCAGTGGTCCTGGCTGGTCGCCCCGGAGTTCTGGCCCGGGTGGTGTCGTAGCCACCGGTTAGATTGTACCCGTTAGCCGGCGTTTTCGCATGGCCTGCGTGCCTAAAGGCCGATCGGGGCCAGCGCAGCGGGTTTCGGCAGGTCGGTTCCAGCCTATAATAGGGGATGGAAACGCCGAGTGCCGGTCGGCCGTTAAAAGGGTTAGGCCGGTCCGCGGGGGGAATGGGTCTGTCCGGCGGGCTCGGCAGCGGAGTATTGCCCATGGCTCATGGTACCGCGCCTCCGGTGGAGCAAGCCGCTGGGGTCCCGGAGCGGCTCGCCCGGGCCGAGCAGCTCATCGACCAGCGCCTGGAAGAGACCCGCAAGCGGGTCAAGACCACCGATATTGCGGCCTCGCTGTTCTTGTTGGCGCTGGGGGTCTGCGCCTATCTGCTGGTGGCGGCCGTGGTGGACCATTGGACCATGCCCCTGGCCGTGTGGCTGGACGAACTCCTGCTGCCCGAGGGCACGCGGGGGTTATCGCGCCTGTTGCCCGCGCTGGGGTTGTTCGAGCAGCCGGCGCCGTTGGGTTCCGGGGGGCTCAGCGCTGGGGGCCGGCTGGGGCTGTGGCTGATATTGGTGGCCGCGGTGGCAGCGATTGTGGTCCGCCGCCTGCTGCCGGTGGTGCTGTTCCGCATCAATCCGGTGTTTGCGGCGTACACCATCGAGCAGAGCCGGCCGTCGCTGAAAAATAGCCTTATCAACCTGCTGTTCCTCCGCCGGGAGAAAGACGAGTTCGTGCGGGACGAGCTTGCCCGGCGCGTGTTCGAGGGCTTGGAGTTCCGCACCGCTGGCGAGTTGGCGCAGGTTTCGCCCGATACCGCCGTGGACCGCTCGCGCCTGATCCGCCTGGGCTACGCGCTGGTCGCGGTGGTGGCGGTGCTGTGCTTGTACCTGGTTTTCTCGCCGAAGAACCCCATCGTTTCCATGCGGCGGGTGATATGGCCCTGGGCCGAACTCCAAGCGCCCACCCGGGTGACCATCCGGCAGGTCGACCCCGGCGACACGCTCGCCTACCAGGGCGATACGCTGGTGGTCTCGGCCGAGGTCCGGGGCCTCAAGGCCGGCGAATCGCCCACCCTGTACTTCACCACGGTGGACCGGCAAACGGTGGGCGAACCCGTGCCGATGGCCTCGGCCGGCACCTACCGTTTCCAGTGCGAATTGCCCCCCGGCAAGCTCGGCTTGAGCCAGAGCCTGGAGTATTTCATCTCGGCCGGCGACGCCACCACGCGAACCTATTCGGTCGAAGTGCAGGTGCCGCTGTCGATCGCGGTCGAGCGGCTCGAGTACCAGTACCCGGCCTACACGGGCAAGGCGCCCGAGACGGTCGAAGGCACCGGCGATATCAAAGCCCTGGAAGGCACCGAAGTCACCCTGCACGCCCGCGCCAATCAGCCCATCGAAAAGGCCACCATCGAAATGAATTGCGATTCGCGCAACGCGCGGCGCATGGAATCGCGCGGCCAGGCGGCCCGGGTGGCCTTCTTCCTCCGCATGAATCCCCACGAGCCGACGCAGCCCGAGTACACCTCGTACCAGCTCCGGTTCGTGGACCCGCAGGGACGCGAGAATCGCCGGCCCATCCGCTACCGCATCGAGGTCCTGCCGGACCTGCCGCCGGAGGTCCGCATCGTCACCGACCTGCCTGAGGAGATTCGCCTGCCCCGCAACGGGCATTTGGATGTGACGCTTCGGGCCGAGGACCCCGATTTCGGGCTTCGCAAGGTGGGTATCCGCGCCCAATGCCAGGAGAAGACCTTGCCGGTGCCCCCCCTGCTGGATCTGGCCCGGTACGAGAAGGCCCATCGCGGGCCTCTGGAGGGCACCTGCCGCATCGAACCCGCCCGGCTGGGCTTGCAGGTGGGCGATAAGGTGGTCTTCTGGGCCGAAGCCGAGGACAACCGCGAGCTGGCCACCGGCCCGGCACCCAATCGCGCCGAGACCGAAAAGCGGCTCATCCTCATCGTGCCCGACGAGACCCCGAAACAGCCGCCCAAAGGGCAGCCTCCCGGGGGACAGAAGCCCGACAAATTGCCGCGGCCGCCCGATCCGGCGCAGAAGCCCGGCCAGGCGCCTCAAGCGGACCAACCCGATGCGCTCCAAGCCCCCGAGGGCCAAGAACCGCCACAGCCGCCTGCCCAAAGGCCCGACCAAGCGCCCCAGCAGCCTCAGAACGCCCAAGAGCCGCCCGACCAAAACCCCCAAGCACCCGACGCCAAGTCCAAGCCGCAACCCAGCGGTGGCAATGCGGCCGACAGCGCCCGGCAGCAACCCGGCTCGGGCGACCAAGGCCAGGCCGAGGGCAAGCCCAAACCCGGCCAACCCGGTGCCCCGTCGCAGCGGGGGGCCAAGCCGGACACGTCCGCACCGCCTTCGGCAGGACAGAAAGAAGCTCCCGGCACCGGCCAGCAACCTGCGGGCTCCGGCCAGCAAGCTTCGCCGGCCGAGGAACCTTCGCCAGCCCAGGAACCCACCGGGGCCGAGAACACGCAGAAGCCGGCCGGCTCGCAGCGGCCTCGCCCGCCGGTCAACAGCCGGACCAATCCCGGCGATGCCATCGAGGAAATCCTTCGGCACCAACAGGAGCAGTCGCAACAGCAGGCATCGCCGGCCGGGCAAGATGCCCAGGCAAATGCCCAAGGCGGCCCGTCGAAGCCGGGTTCCGAGCGTCGGCCTTCCCAAGCGCCGATGCCCGGCGAGCAAGGCCCGCAAGGCGAGGCGTCGGGCCAGCCCCAGCCGCAGCCCGCCGGCCAGCCCCCGGGTGCGCCAAAGCCGAAACCCAGCACGCCTGCCGGCGATCGGTCGCCCGGTGCGGAACAACCGAAGCCTTCTTTGAGCCCCAAGCCCGGCCAAGGCCCCGGCGAAGCCGGCCAGCCCTCAGGCCAGCCCGATGCTTCCGGCAAGCAGCCTGCCGCTGAGGAAAAACCCGCCGACATCGAGAAGCCCACCAGCGACCAAACCCCTGGTGCCGCCGGCCAACCCGCTTCGGGCGAGAAGTCTGCTGGCGGCCAGAAGCCCGGTTCCATGGAGGAACCCGCTTCCGCAAAACCCAGCGGAGAGCCGGAACCGGCACCGGGCCAGGAACCTGCCGGCCCGCAAAAGCCCGAGGCGACTTCGAAGCCGGACGTTTCGCAAAAGCCCTCGGCCCAAGAAAAGTCCAAGCCCGCTGGGGCGGACAACAAGCCCTCGGGGGCGGAAAAGCCGGGTGCCCCCCAAGACGCCCCGCCCACCGAGACGCCCGAACCGCCCAAAGGGCCCGACACCATGCCGAAGCCCGGCACTGGCCAAGCGCCCGAGGGGCCGGAGAAAGCGGCTTCGGCCAGCAAGCCCGGCGCTAAAGAACCCGGCGCACAACCCCAGCCGCATCCGGCCGGCTGCCAGTGCGAAACCTGCAAGGCCGCCGGTGCGGGCAAGGAGGGCCAGTCCGCACAGGCCTCGCCGGCGCCCCAAGAGGCCAACCAACCCCGGCCGGGGCAAGCCAAACCCAGCGTCCCGCAGACCGACAAAGAGACTCCCTCGCCCGACGCACCGCAATCGCCCAGTATCAGCCCCAAGCAGTCCAAATCGGAAGGGGCGGACGCGGGCGATCGCTCCGGTGGCGGCAAACAAGGCGGGGGGCAAGGCTCGCAGGAGCAGGGGCCCGGCATGGCGGGCAGCCAAACCGATGCCGAGCAAGGCGCCGAGGCTTCGCCGCAACCCGGCCAAGGTCCCACGGGTCCCAAGCCGGGCGACCAGGCCGCGGCGGGCCACTCGCCCGGCAAGCCGGCTGCGGACCAAGCCGGCCAAGGTGCCCAGCGCCCCGAGCAGCCGCCGGGCAAGCCCGGGGCGGAGTCCGCTGCCGGCTCGCCTCAGCCGGCAGACCGCAAGCCCGAAGGCCAATCGCAGGCCGATGCCCCCTCGGGCACTCCGCCTGGCCAGCCGGGCGATTCCCGGGCAACCGCCCAGTCGCCGGGAGGCACTCCAGGCGGCAAGACGGGCGGGGGTGCCCAGAACCCGCAGGGTGGCGGCCTCCCCGGCAAGGGCGAGCCCCCGCCGCCTGCCGAGCCCACCAAGCCCCACGCCGATGATCCGATCCTGGAATACACCCGCAAGCAAACCAGCCTGGCGCTGCGGCACCTGGAGGAGGAAGCCAACAAACCGCGGTCCGATCTGCTGGAGCGGCTGGGCTGGACCCCCGAGCAGGCCCGCGAGTTCATCGAGTGGTATCGGAAGCTCGAGCAGGCGGCCAGCCGGCCCACGCCCGAGGGCCAGGCTGCCCGGCGCGAACGCGATGCCTGGCTGAAGAGCCTGGGGCTCCGCCCCCGCGGCACCGAACTCCGCGGCGGCACCACACCCGCCGATAAACTCCAGAATCTCAAAGACCCCGGGCGCATCCCGCCGCCACCGAAGTGGCGCAACCAGTTCCGGGCGTGTACCGAAGGGTTGGGGAGCCAGCGGCCGTAACGCCCCCATGCACGCGGTCTGCCGAGGTGGAGGGCCACGCTCCCTCGTGGCCGGCCGCAGCGCCCCCCGTGCACGCGGCCTGCCGAGGCCGTTAGGAACTCAGGGGGCACGTGCGGGGCATTCTTCGCAACCATGTTGGGAGACGGAATGACACTTGTTGAACCTCGTTATTTGGCGCAGTTCCACCCCAAGCAGGTTCCGCACTTCTTTACCGATGTGCTGGTAATCGGCGCGGGGCTGGCGGGGTTGCGTGCGGCGCTAGAGGTCGATCCCCGACTTTCGGTCCTGGTGGTTACCAAAAGCGCGATCGACCAGTCCAACAGCGCGCATGCCCAGGGGGGTATCGCGGTGGCGTGGGACCCTTCCGACCGTTTCGAGAGCCACGTGGCCGACACGCTGGAGGCGGGCGGCCCGCTTTGCGACCGGCAGGTGGTCGAGCATGTCATCGGCGAAGCGCCGCGGCGGATTCGGGAGCTGATCGACTGGGGCACGCGTTTTGACCGGATTGGCGAGGCCCTGGCCCTGTCGCGCGAAGGGGGGCACAGCCACGACCGCATCGCCCATGCGCTGGGCGATGCCACGGGCAAGGAGGTGATGCGGGCGGTTATCGCCCGGGTCCGCTCCGCCCAGAACATCGCCGTGTGGGAAGAGACGTTCACCATCGATCTGTTGACCCACGAGGGCACCTGCCGGGGCGCATTGGTGTGGAATCGGCAGCACGGCAAGACGCTGATCTGGGCCAAGCAGACCGTGCTGGCCACCGGCGGGGCTGGCCAGCTCTACCGCGAGACGACCAATCCCGAGGTGGCCACGGCCGACGGCATGGCCATGGCCTACCGCGCCGGCGCCGAACTCCGCGACATGGAGTTCATGCAGTTCCACCCCACGGTGCTCTACATCGCCGGCAGCAGTCGGCATCTGATCACCGAGGCCATCCGGGGCGAAGGGGCGTACCTGGTCGATCGGTTCGGCCACCGCTTCATGCCCGACTACGACCCCCGCGCCGAATTGGCCCCGCGCGATGTGGTCAGTTGGGCGATCGTCAGCCAGATGGAAAAGACCCGGCATCCCAATGTGTATCTGACCCTGGCCCACCTGGATGCCGAGCGGGTGCGGGCCCGCTTTCCCGGCATCGCGGCCCTCTGCGCCAAGTTCGATCTGGACATCACCCGCGACCGAATCCCCGTGCGCCCCGGCGCCCACTACATGATGGGGGGCGTGGTGGTGGACCTTCAGGGCCGGACCACCGTGCCCGGCCTGTGGGCCGCCGGAGAAGTGACCTCCACCGGCCTGCACGGGGCCAACCGCCTGGCCTCCAACAGCTTGCTGGAGGCCCTGGTGTATGGGGCGCACGCCGGCGAAGGGGCCTCGCAGGCCGCCTTGGCCATGAACGATTCGTTCCGCGTGCCGCCGCTGGCCAATCCGCCCGCCGAGCCGGACCGAAGAATGCTGGACCTGGCCGATATCCGCAACTCGCTCAAAAGCCTCATGTGGCGGAGCATGGGCGTGCGGCGCGATGCCGAAGGATTGCGCGAGGGCGCCGAAAGCGTCGAGCACTGGTGCCGGTACGTGTTGGGGCGGCAGTTTGCGCGCCCGGCCGGCTGGGAACTCCAGAACATGCTCACCGTGGCCCGGTTGATGCTCCGCGCGGCGCTGGAGCGGACCGAAAGCCGCGGCTGCCACGTCCGCACCGATTTCCCCCAGCGGGACGACGAGCACTGGCTGCGCCACCTGACATTCCGCCGCGACGAAGCCGCCAAGTAACCACTACCGAACCGGTAGCGCGGGCCTTGGTAACAACAGCCGGCGCGTAAGCGCCCGGTGTGCGGGCCGGTAGCGCCAGCCCCGGCCACATGAGCCGGGCGCGTAAGCGCCCGGTGCACCCGCTGTTAACGCCAGGCCCAATGTCCGAGCCCGCAAGGCAGCGCCAGACTGTCCCCTACGCTATTGGTCCGCGCTGGACGGGGACGGGGCGTCCGGTGGGGCGCTCTTACGGCAGCTTCGGCGGTTCCACCTGGGGGATCGGGCCCGAAAGGGCTTTGAGGAACTCGACCAGGTCTTTCTGCTGCTCGGGCGTGATCTTGGCCTGGCGCACCGTGTCGAAATCCGGCGAGCGGTGCGGGTTGTCCTTGCCGCCCGCGGCCATCAGGGCCACCGCTTCCTCCAGGGTCTTTGCGCTGCCGTCGTGGAAGTAGGGAGCCGTGTCGGCCACGTTGCGGAGCGAGGGCACCCGGAAAGCCCCCATATCCTCATCCTTCTTGGTGACCTCTTTGCGGCCCGGGTCGGGCTTGGGCTTGTCCATGCCCACCCCGGCATTGTGGAACTCATAGTCGCTGAAAAGGGGTGGCGTGTGGCAGTCGGCGCAGCCCACCTTCTCGAACAAGGCCAGGCCCCGCTTCTGCGCCTCGGTCAGGGCGTTGGCATCACCCGCCTTGAAGCGGTCGTAGGGCGAGTTGCCCACCAGGATCGTCCGCTCGAAGGCGGCAATGGCCTTGGCGAACCCCTCCTTGGTGACCGGCGTGCCGAACACCTTTTGGAACCGCTCGTGGTACTCCGGGATTTTGTCGAGCTGGAGCACCAGATCGGCCATCTGGTGGCCCATTTCGATCGGGTTTTCGACCGGGCCGGTGGCCTGCTCCTCGAGGCTGGCTGCCCGGCCGTCCCAGAACATCGACGTCGCATAAGCCGTGTTCATCACCGTGGGCGAGTTCCGCGGCCCCACCTGTTTGCCGATGCCGGTGCTGGTGGGGGTGTGCTCGGCCCAGGCCATCTTCGGATCGTGGCAGGTGGCACACGCGACAGTGCCGTCTTTGCTGACCCGTTTATCGAAGTAGAGCATCTTGCCCAGTTCGATCTTTTCGGCGGTCAAGGGATTATCTTTGGGAATTGGCACCGGCGGCAGGCCCAGCGGTACCTGGAGCTTGAACTCGGCGGCGGGCTTGGCTTCCGCGGGCTTGGCTTCGGCGGCCTGGGCCGGCTTCTCTTGCCCGGGCTTTTCCTCCGGCGCCTTCGCGGCCGGCTTTTCCTCGGGGGCCTTGGCCGGCTTTTCTTCGGCCGGCTTTTGGGTTACGGGTTTTTCCTCCGGGGCCTTAGCGGGGGGGATTTCCTTGGCCGGCTTTTCCTCCGGCGCCTTGGCTGCCGGTTTCTCCTCAGGGGCTTTAGCCGCGGGTTTTTCCTCGGCTGGCTTTTGCTCGGCCGGCTTTTCCTTGGCCGCGGGTTCGGGCGTGGCTGCCGCGGGGGCGGCCGGGCCGGAGGGGGGCCCCACCTTGGGTTTGGCCGGCGGCGGCGCCTTCTGGCAGCCCGCCAGGTACAACCCCATCCCTAAAGCGCAAAGTACTGCCCAACACCAACCTTTGGTCGCTTTCATCCGCAGTGCTCCTTGCCAAAGTCGTGCAATCGCATTGTGGCGCAACCGCCCCTGGCCCGCCGGTCGCACACGTCCCCGACCCTCGGCCGGCGGTGCCCGGGGTGCAGTCGATTCTAGGCAGGAGGGCTTACCGAGGCAAGCGGGTCACCCCCGGCAAGCTGAACTCCATAGCCGAGTTCAGCGCCCCGCAACCCACGAATGCGATGGCCTTGGGGGGTTTTTCCAGCTTGGCCGCCACTTGCAGATCGCCAAGCGTCATCAGGACTTCGCCGGTGTTCAAGTCCACCGTTGCCTGAAGGTCGTACAGGCGGGATTCGTCCGGCTCGAAGGTCTTGGATGCGGTTTTTCCGCCCGACAGGGGCCCTTCGACGATCATGGCCTGGCGCAGGGCGTAGCGGATGCCGCACTTGACCAGTCGGGCATCTTCGGGACTGTCGCCGAACAGGAGGAAGGCATTCTTGAGCTGCCCGCCGGGGGCGACCCGCAGG
>JBBIQF010000125.1:8565-15247 GCA_037442445.1 Planctomycetaceae bacterium | reverse complement strand
TGTGCCCGCGGTGATGTGCAGTTCGACATGGCCGCCGGCCCGCGCGATACGGCACTGGGGTAATTGGCCCTCCTGGCCCCGCTGCACCGCCAGGACGTGCAGGAAATGGGCCCGCCCGGCCGGCTCCGCCGGGGCGATATCGATCCCCCAGTGCGACAGCTTCCGCCGCCCGCCGCTTTGGGGCGCGACTTGGATATCGGCCCGTTCGGGCAAGAGCGACATGACGGCCAGCCGGGCCTTGCCGTTGTCGATGGTTACCTGGCGCCTGGCGACCTGCGGCTTCTGCTCGGCATGCAAGAGCCATCGCAAGGGGCCTTGCCGGCTGCCCAGGGCCACCAGGTCATCGACCACGAACAGATCGGGCTTCAGAAACAGCACCCGGCGCACGCACACCGGTACAGGCTCCACGCGCTTGCCGTCGCGGAACTCGGCGTAGGCGTTGGAGGCATCGCCCACGGCATAGGTGAAATGCGGGTTCTCTTCGAAGGCCACGATATCGCCCGTATCCCACGGCGAATCGGGCGGTGTGGGCGCCACTTGCTGCCGGGGGTCGTTGCCGAACAATCGCTGCGGCCCCCCCACCAAGAGTGTGTTATGGAACTCGGTCGCCTTGGCGCCGTACTGGCCGGCGTCGATGGCCAGGGGCCCCTGGCAGCCGATGACCAGGCTGTTCTGATCGCTGTGCTGGTGCCCCGCGTAATAGTCGCCGCAGACGAAAAGCGCCCAGGTGGCGTCGGCCTGCCAGGCGCTGCGCATGGCAGCCCAGCCTAGCCCGGAAAACAGCGTGCCCGTGGGGAGTTTGGCCGGGTCGGCCGGCGCAAGCCTGGGATCGAACCACAGCACGAAGGGCCAGGCCCTGGCGGGATGTTCCGGGCGCACACCGAGGGCCACGTGCTGGGCCAGGCCATCGCGATAGCGGGCCGCCAACAGCGGCATCAGCGCCGCCTCCTGCCAGCCCCAGCGGACCGGCGTGTCGATATCGCCCACCGGGGCAAACGAGTTATCGTGGGGCTGCGTGCAATACACCAGCCACCGGGCCGCCCCGCGCAGCCCCGGGCAGCGGGCGAACAGGTCCTCGCCCGTAGCCGTGCGCCACGCCTCCATCTGGTGTGCCAGCTCATAGGCGAAGAAACTAAAGTAGCTCATGCTTTCGTGCCAGCCCCCATCGCCCTGGCCGCCCACCTGGTTGACCGCGGGAACGAAGTGCTCCTCCAGGAGTTGGCGCGCCTGGCGGAGGCAGTCCTGGGCCAGCGCGTCATCCACCCCATCGCCGGCAAGGGCCAGCCCCGGGTACACCAGCGGCCCGTATTGCAGGTACACGTGATTGTTGTAATCGCTGTGGCGATAGGCCCGCCGCATCTCGCCCACCAGCGAGCGCATCTGGCCGGCCAGCTTCTGGCGTTCCGGGGGGCTGAGGTCGCCATGCAGCCAGTCGTAGGCATGGGCCAGGGCTTTGAGCATTCGCGGTCGGGTCCACTCGTCCCCCTGGGCTTGCGCGAAAAACTCCAGATAGTCGCGGGCCCGCCGCAGCAGCTTGGGATCCCGGTCCTCCACCACGTACGCCACCAGCACCGTGGAAAGCTCGTCGGGAGTGACCCACAGGTTCGGATTGCGGGCCTGGCTATAGGCGAACTTCCGCACCAGGCCATAGGCCTCCTTGACGGCCGGGTCGGCCGCACATCGGGCCCGCAAGGCGGGCAGGTCCCCGGCCCGGAGGAACAAACGCGGATGCTCGGCCACCGGGCGCACCGCCGGGTCGGCCGGCGATGGCGAAGCGCACGGGACCGGCACGGGCTGGCCAAGCATCGCCACCGCGAAGGCCAGCACCAGTACGAGGCCCACAGCGGCTCGCCCCGGCCGGCGACCGGCGCCCGTGCGCGGCAGGTTCCCAGGTCTTGGCCCACTCGATCCGACCATCAACGCATCGAGGGGGAGATCCCGTTTTTCCATGCGCGTGCCCTCCGAATGCAGGAATCGCCCATAAGACGATTTGCGACGGTTCGATAACACCAGGCGGTCTTGCGGCAGAGCCGTATGCAGTGGCCGGCAAGACCCTCACGGCCAGGCCGGCCAACTCCGGCCAACCGGCCCCGCCGCGCCGCCCCATTATAGGCCCTACCGCCTGGTCCAGCACCCGTAAGGTGGGTGCTCCGCACCCACGCGCACGCCGTGTTCTCGGGCGGCACCCAGGTTTACCCCAGTGGCCTAGCACCGTGCGTGCTGAGCACGCACCCTACCAGCCTACGGGCGCCGCCGGCTGGCCTCTATTTCCTTGAGAGCAGCGATCCGCTGTTCCAGATAGGTCTTGTTGAAGCCGGTAACATTGGGCAGCGCCCGCTCGTACCAGAACAGCGCACGGCGGGCCACCGCGCCTTGCAGCGGTGCCTCGACCGCCTTGATAGCGGCCCGCCACTGGTCGCCCAGCTTGATCATCTCGGGCACCGCCGGAGCGGCTTCTAGGGCCAATTCGGCCTCGGCCAGGCTGCGAAGGCGCGGGTCGCTTCCCTTGGCCAACAGGGGCAGGCCCCGCTTCCAATCGTCTTTGACCAAGGCCGTATAGACCCCAAGGGCAAGGTTCGCTTGGGGGTGGTCGGGATCCTGGGCCAGACGCTGGGCGGCCTGCTGGGCCTTGTCGAACTCCTGTTTGAGCCAGGGGATGGTTGCCGACAGGTCGCCGGCTTGGCGGGCCGTGGCCGCGTCGCGGGCCTTGCTGGCCAGCAACTGGGCCGTCTTGGCCAGCCGCCGGGCGTGATCGAAATCGTCGGCCCGCAGTGCCTCGCGCCCTGCCTCTAGCGCTGTCTTGGCCAGGGCATGGCGGACCGCCGCGGGCAGCGGCGTGTCGGCCGCTGCCGACAGCACGCGGACCAACTCCTCGGTCTCCTCGATCTCATAGTCCCTGGCCAACTGGCCCACCGATTGCCGCAGCAGGGCGCCATCGCCCGCGGCCACCGCCGCGGCCTGCGCCTCGCTCAGCAACACGAAACGCACCGCCGGGTCGTCGCGGGTTTCGACCGCCTGCCGCAAGAGGGCCTGCCCCAGGGCCCGTTTCTCGGCCGGTGTTTGCGCGGCAGCATACTGTTCCTTGAACACCTCGCGGACTTTCTTTAAGGCGGCTTCCGACGCGGCGGGCTCGGGACGGGGAAGCCTCCCGCCGGCCGGTTTGGCTGCCGGTGCCGGAATCACGCCCGGCGGAAGCTCCTGCGCCAATAGCTCCACAGGTTGCCCGGCCGCCGCGGCCTTACGCAGCCATACCACCGCCTTTTGCCGGTCGCCCGCGGCATCGAACAACTCGAAGGCGGCCCTGGCCAGCAGCGAGCCGGGAACATCGGCCGGCAGGCCCGCCTCGGCCAGAGGCTCGACCACCTCGCGCGGAAGCGCGGCAAGCGCTAGGGTCATCGTCTGGCCGCCGCGGTCGAGCACCAGGCTCTCTTCGGTGGCGGCCACGACGGTAGCCGGCTGGCCGGCGTACGCGATCCTCTCGCCGGGCTTCAGTTGCGCCAGGCGCACACGCACGGTCCGCCAGTAAACGTCCAAGAGACCGGTGGCCATGCGCAGCCGGTCTACCTCCGGTTTTTCGCTGGGCTGGGCAGCCTTCTCGGCGAGTTCGAGGTGTGCCAGTGCTTTGCCCGTATCCCGGGCCCGCAAGGCCTCTCGCGCCGCGGCCAGCGAGTTGGCCACTGGCGGAATCGGCTCGGGCAAAGGCGCAGTGGCCGGTTCGCCCGGCATGGTGCTGCTGGGTTTGGAAGCAACCCGCGGCAGGGAAGGCACCTCCGGCGAAGGGAGCGCAGCCGGCGAAGGCAGCTCCGCCGGCAAGGGCGAACCCGGCTCCTTCGGCGTCTTGCCCGCGGGCCCCACGGGCGGTTTCTTTGCGGCGGTGGCCGCGGTCGATGGGCGGCCACCGTTCTTCGCACCCGCTGACGGTTGGGGCAGCGATGGACCAACGCTTTCCGCGCCAGGCTTGCCCGCGCTTTCCGCCCCGGACTTGCCCGCCGACGTGTCCGCCGGTTTGGCCGATTTCTTGGGAACCGCCTCGCCGCCTGAAATTCCCCCCGCCGGCTCGCCTTGCGCCAAGGGGCCCGCTGGCTCGGTGGCCCTGGGCACGGCCACCCCCGGCCCTGTGGTGAGGACGAACACGATCAAGCCCGCCAGCACCACGGCCATGGCTGCAAGTACCGCCACCAGAAGCCACACTGCGGGCATAAACGGACGTGCCGCAGGCCGCCGCGGCAGTTCCTGGCGGATAAACGACCAGTCGCTTGTTTCGGCTGCCGCACCCCCCGCAGCGGCGACAATCGGCGGCGCCCCAGGCAGCCCAGCGGCCGCCAAACCCAGCTCCTGGCGCAGCCGGGCGTCGTAGGCCGCCTTCTTCTCCGGGTTCAGCAGGCACACCTTGGCCGCGGCCAGTTCGTTCAAGATCCGCTGCGACTCGGCCGAGCGAGGCCCGGTCTGAAACGTCCGCACATGGGCCATCTGGCGGTCGGCCGCGTTGGTCAGCACCACCGGGTCCGACTCGAACAGCTCTACCCCCAGCAACCGGTAGTAATTAGGGGGCCGCTGCGGGTCCCGAATGCCCAACCAGTGCAAATACGGATCGAAGGCTTCCGACATTGCCAGCCTATGGTTTCCTCCTGCCCCCCACTGAGGGACACAACGGCCCACCCCATCGGACTCCGTGGCTCCCCACGTTGGCTCCCTGCCCGAGTTGCCGCTACCCCTTGCAGGCTATGACGGATTGGCGGGTGGTTTCGTTTCCGGGACGGCCTGCACGCTGGCATCGGCCTGCGGGGGCCAGTAGTGAGGGATATCCCCCCGGCCCCGCAGCCACCTCTATTATGGCCCGCCCGGACGGACCGAGCAACCTGGCACCACTTCGGAATGGAAACGTACCCCTTTTCGGCATGGCCGGGCGGCGGCCGGCTGTCCCAGGCGACGAGCTGCGAATGACGAATGTCGAATGTCGAAAGCCCAATGTCGAAGAAGCACCAATGACCAAGCACCAATGGCCAAGCAGGCGCCGCAAGAACAAGCCTTCGGGTTTATCCCGGCGGTCGGGGTGCATGCGTGAAAGGCACGCACCTGAGGCCAAAACGAGCTACGTCCCCGTTTCGAGGTGGGGCGGCGGTTCGCTCTGTGCCTGCCGCTGGCGCAGCCGCTCTTCCACGGGCACCAGAAAGCGTGAATTGGCACGCAACACGCAGCCGGGCCGGCCGGGGACGCACTCCGCCTGCACCCTCATGCAGTAGCTGCGCTCCATATCGAAGTGCGGGCAGGAGAAACTCACGGCAGATGTTCGCGCTCGGGGGCAACGGGGCGGTGGTGCTTGGGCGGCTCGGCGTGGAACATGCCTAGGCCCGCCCCCGCTTGCGAACCCCCGTGGTCGCTTGGTCGCTGGAAAGCAGCGGCAGGCATGAAATCTGAGACATTACACCACATCTGCGAAATCATACGCCGCACGGGCAAGCGGCGCTGCCGGGGACGCCAGCGGCACGCTGGCGGCACCGCCCAAGTGCCCGCCACTTCTCTTGGCCAAGCGGGCAGGCTATGATTCGCCTTTTTCAGCGCGGCGATCAAGCGCAGTTGCCGCAGCGAAAGGTCCTATTCGCCATGAGTGCAATACCCCTGGGTCCCGCTGCGGCCGCTGGGACAGCGGTGTTGTGGACGTTCTCGGCCCTGGCGTGGACCTCGGCCGGGCGCCAGATCGGGGCCCTGGCCGTCAGTTTTCTCCGCCTGGTACTGGCCACGGGGTTGCTTTGCGGGCACCTCCGCCTGGTTCACGGTTACTGGCTGCCCGTGGACACGCCGGCGCAGACCTGGTTTGCCTTGGGCACCTCCGGTTTGTTGGGCTTCTTTCTTTCCGACCTGTGCCTGGTGAAGGCGTTCTTGCTTATCGGTACGCGGCGCTCGCTGTTGATCCAATCGCTGGTGCCGCCCATGACGGCGGTGTGCTCGTGGGTATATCTGGGCGAGGCGATGGTGCCGAGGCAGTGGCTGGGCATGGCGGTTACTCTGGCGGGTGTGGCCTGGGTGTTGCGCGAGCGGGCCGAGGAGGTGGCCTGCCCGCCTCAGGCCTGGCGGAGCGGCTTGGCCCTGGCCTTATTGGCCGCCGTGGCCCAGTCGGTCGGCTTCGTGCTGACGAAGGAAGGGCTTGGGGATTCGGACGTGATGGCGGCCACGTTCATTCGCATCGCGGGCGGGATCGCCGGTTACGTGGTGCTGGTGACCGTGCTGGGGCGCTGGAAGGCCATGTCGCAGGCGGTGTTGCAGGTGCGGCCGATGGCCATTGTGGCGGCCGGGTCGGTGATCGGGCCTTTCGTGGGGGTGGCGCTCTCGCTGGTGGCGCTGCGACATTGCCCGGCGGGTGTGGCCACGACCATCTTCAACACCACGCCGGTGTTGATCCTGCCGTTTGCGGTTTTCTTGTACCGCGAGCGGCTTACGGTGCGCGCGGTCGCTGGGGCGGTGGTGGCGGTGTGCGGGGTGGCGATGATCGGGCAGTAGCGTCCGGGACCGGTTCAGGCCGACTTCTCCATCGCCGCGGCCTGGTTCAGCTTGTTGTACAGGGTCTTCAGGCTGATGCCCAACTGCTCGGCGGCCCGCGGTTTGTTGCCGCCGCAGCGATCGAGGGCTTCGAAGATGGCCTGCATCTCAAGATCGCGCAGCGTCCCCTGCGGCCACGGCCAGC
>JBBIQF010000125.1:0-8555 GCA_037442445.1 Planctomycetaceae bacterium | reverse complement strand
GGGCGGGGGGGGGGGGGCGCCCCCGGGCCCCGCCCCGGCCGCGGGCGGCCGGCCCTTGCGCTCCAAAAGCCGCAGCGGCAGGTGTTCGGGCGTGATGGGCAGCCGGTCGCAGAGGATCAAGGCGTGCTCGACCACGTTGGCCAGTTCGCGGACATTGCCGGGCCAGGCGTGCTCGGCCAGGGCGGCCAGGGCTTCGGGCGAGAACACCGGGTCGTCAGGCCGGAGGTTGGGCCGGAAACGGGCCGCCAAGTGCCGCGCCAAGATCGGAATATCCTCCTTCCGCTCCCGCAAGGGGGGCAACACGATCTCGAAGGTGTTGATCCGGAACCACAGGTCCTCGCGGAACTCCTCGCGGGCCACCATGTCTTCCAAGTTGCGGTTGGTGGCGCAGATCACGCGCACGTCGCAAATGAACGGCTCGTTGTCGCCCACGCGGCGGATCTCGCCGCTTTCCAGAAACCGCAGGAGCTTGGCTTGCACGGCCTTGGGCAGCTCGCCGATCTCGTCCAAAAAAACGGTGCCGCCCCGGGCGACCTCGAACAGGCCGGCCCGGTGCTCGTCGGCCCCCGTGAAGGCCCCTTTGCGGTGCCCGAAGAGTTCGCTTTCGATCAGGTTTTCGGGCAGAGCGCCGCAGTTGATCGGCACGAAGGGCATCTCGGCCCGGAGGCTGCGGTCGTGGACCGCCCGGGCCACCAGCTCCTTGCCTGTGCCCGTCTCCCCCAGCACCAGCACCGTGGAGTTGGTGGGGGCGACCTTGTCGATGCGGCGGCGGACCTCTTCCATGGCAGGGCTTTGGCCCAAGAGGTCCGACTTGCCCTCCAGGCGTTCCAGGCGCTGCTTCAAGGCCCGGTACTTCTGGGTCAGCGCGCGCTTGTCCGCCACGCGCTCTAACACCGCCTGAAGTTCCACTAGCCGGCAGGGCTTAGTGAGGTAATCGAATGCCCCGTGGCGCAGGGCTTCCACGGCTGACTCCAGCGACGACTTGCCCGTCAGCACGATGGCTTCGGTATCGGGCGACAGGCGCTTGGCCAGGGCGATGACCTCGATGCCATTGAGGCCGGGCATGTCGAGGTCCACCAGGATGCAATCGAAGGTGGTGCGCTGCAAGGCGGCGGCCGCGGTCAGCCCGTCGGGGCAGACCGTCACCTCGTGCCCCAGCCGGGGCAATTCCAGGCGCATCAGTTCCTGGAGCGACTTTTCGTCGTCGGCAAACAGGAGCTTCAGGGCGTTACGCGGCGCGGCAGCGATAGGCGGCCTCCTTTCCCTCGGCCAGCGGCAGGCGCACCCGGAACGTGGCCCCTTGGCCCGGCCCGGCGCTTTCCGCCGTGATGGTCCCTCCATGGTCCGAAACGATCCGATAGCTGATCGACAGCCCCAGCCCGGTCCCCTGCCCCTGGCGCCGGCGGGTGAAGAACGGCTCGAAGACGTGTTCCAGCACCTCGGGCGTCATGCCGCAGCCGTTGTCCTCCACCGCCAGTTCCGCCATCCCCTCCTGCCGGCCGATCACCACCCGCACCCAACCGCCCTCCTCCACGCTGTCCAGGGCGTTGGTCAGCAGGTTGAGCACCACCTGTTTGATCTCCTGCGGGTTGACGGCGGCGAAAACCGGCCCCTGCGACTTAAGTTCCAGCCGCTTGCCCTGATACCTGCCCAGATGCCCCAGCATTTCGATCACGCCCTGGACCAGGTCCACCAGGTCGGTGTTCTGCCGCTGCGATTGGCCCATGCGCGAAAAGTCCAGCAGTTTCTCGGTGATTTCCTTGCAGCGGAAGGCCTCGCTCTGGATCATTTGCAGGTAGTGGCGCACCACCTGGTGGTCGGGCTGCGAGGGATCGAGCACCTCGGCCAGGCGGCTCTCCAGCGATTCGGCGCACATGGCGATCGAGGCCAAGGGATTGTTGATCTCGTGGGCCACGCCCGCGGCCAAAAAGCCCACACTGGCCAGCCGCTCGCTCCGCACCACCTGTATGGTCCGCTCCTGCACCTGCCGATCCAGGTCCTCGCGAATGGCCTGGAAGCGGGCGGTCATCTGGTTCATGGCGTCGCCCAACTCGGCCATTTCGTCCCGGGTTTCCAACGCGATGCGATGGCCGAACTCGCCCGACGCCACCCGCCGGGACCCCGCAATGAGCACGCCCAGCGGCCGGAAAATCCACTGATACGAAAGCCGCATGAACAGGGCGAAGATCAGCGCTGCCGCCGCACTGGTTACCCACATCCCCACGATCAGCACCCGGTAGCGATAGCGCACGTCGTCGGTCAGGCCCCGCATCTTGCGGTGCAAGTGGCTGGGCAGCTCGGCTGCCAGGTTCTGAAGCTGCGTCAACTCGGCGTGCAAGGCGTCGAACTGGCCCTCGGCCAGCACCCACTGCTGGCGCTCGTCCCACTGCCGAATCCGCTCCAGCACCGATTCCAAGCGGTGGACGGTGGCCCATTCCGGCTGATCGTCGGCGATGGGCGACCCTGCCCGCAACTTGTGTTCCAACTGGCTCCGGTAAGCGTCCAATGCCCGGCCGACCTCGTCCAGGCGGGCACGGAAGTCGTCCCAAACCATGCGTTGGCGCACCGAGGCGGCTGAATCGGCCCCGCACCCCGCCGCCCGCACCCCCGAAAGCTCGTCCACGCTCGCCCGCAATTCGGCCACCCGCTGATTGAGCCGGGCGCTCAGCGGCCATTCGTCGGCACGCCAGCTCAGGTCTTTCACCAGGCTCCGGTAGGCGTAGATGGCGTAAAGCCCGCTGCTGGAAAGCACCCCCACTAGCAATACCAGCAGGCCAAGCCCGACGATAAGCTTTACCCGGATTGGCCATCTTCCCAGCACCGCCGACCTCCCTGTGGCGGAACGCCTCCGTGACGGCAAGCAGTGTAACAAGCCCGGCGGCAGGGGACAAGACGAAGCCTTCCCACGGGCCCAGCCAACGGCCGCGGGAAGCCCCGCTAGCGGTCGCAGCTCTGATCCACTAGAAGGGTGGGCAGTGAAGGAGCAATGACCAAGCACCAATGGCAAATGTCGAAACTCAAATGACGAATGACGAATGTCGAAGGACCAAGCACCAATGACCAAGCACCAGGTAGGGTGCGTGCTTGCACGCACGCGTCTAAAAAGCCCCGGCGGATTCATCCCGCCGGTTGCCTGCCGCAAATCGGGATGGCTGGACCGGAGCCTGAGGGGATGGGCAGAAAGAAGCGGCCACAAGAAGCCGTCAAAGGTTGATCCGCCCCAGGAAGCGGCAGCCCACCAGGTAGCGTATGCGGCCCTGCTCTTCAGCCCGGGCTACGCGCATCACGCGGGCGGTAAAGTAGCTTTCGGTGGGTGGCTTGCCCAAAGCCAGCACCACGGTATCGAAATCGGGCAAGCGGTTCATGTAAAAAGCGATTCCACTGGCCGAAATGTCCTTGCATTCCACCTCGAAGAACAGGCGTTTGGCAGGCGTGATGCCCTCGTACATGGGCGCCACGCGTTGCCGGTAGCGATAAGGGCGTCTGGGGCTGGAACGCTGTTCCCGGAAGGGTGGAGTGGGCAAAGCGGTGGCGTGATTTGGACCGGCGGCCTGTGAACCCGCCGCAGGGCTTGTCGTTACGCTGTCCGACGGGGTGACCGGTTGCGCCGGTTCGGCCGGCCGGGCGGCACCGGCACCAGGCAGCGGCGGCCGGCCTGGGGTGTTTTGCGCCACTGCCTGCTGGGCAGGGCTTCCGGGCCGCCCGCCCGGTTTAGGTCCCTTGTCGGTCTGTTCAGTCCCGGCCAGTATCAGGGTCTGAATCTCGCCGCTGGCCATGGCCTTCATGGACCAGGCGACCTGCCGGCGGCTGCCGTCTTTGCTCACGAGCGAGCCGGCAAACTCGCTGGGAACGCGATTGCCTATGGAGCCCCGGAAAACCTGGCGGACCCATTGGTCCTCTTCGGGAGCGACGAACAGGCTCCAGAACGATCGCCCGCGGACCTCTTCCAACGTGTAGCCCGTGGCCTTTTCGCACTCGGGGTTCATGTAGGTTACGCGGCCCTCGGCATCGAGCGAGAGGACCATGGCCCGCACCATCCCCAGCACGGTCGAGCGGAAGTCCCGCTCCAGCTTCAGTTCCTCTTCGAGCTTCACCCGGGCACTGGATGCGCTGAGGAGGTGGCCGATGGTCTCGGCAAAGCCGATCTCTTCGGCCCGAAACTTGCGGGGGCGCCGGGCGTAAACTCCCAGGGCCCCGAATGGCCGGCCAGCGATGTGCAGGGGAATCGTGGCCGCGGCCACCACGCCCAGGCGCCGCAGGAAGAGGTCCTCGAATCGCGTGTCGGCCGCCACGTTTTCGGAGACTACCAGATAGGCCGAGCGCAACGCGAAGGCCGCCATCGAGTCGACCGCATCCAGGCTGGTGCGGTGCACTTGCTGGCCATCGAACTGGGCGTTGGGACCGGCCCGGCTGACCTGGAGGACCAATTGATTGCCCTCGCGAATCTCGGCGATGCCTACCCAGTCGGCCTGCAAGGTCTCGCCCACCAGCATGGCCGCGTCCTGCAACAACACCGCCAGCGCAGGCTGGGCGGTGGTCCGCCGCCCAAAAGCCAACAGGGCCTCCTGGTAGCGGGAAAGCCCTGCCTCGACCCCCTCGGCAGTGGCGACCGCTTGTGCACCGTTCGGGCGGATGTCCGGTTGACGCGAAGGCGGTCCACTGGCCCTCATCGAGGAACCCGTATGAAGCTGGCCGGCAGGTGCGAATCTTACACCACTGCAAGCATAGCTTGCCCGCACAGCGGCGCCGAAATACCGGCCGCAAGAAAACTGCCCACCGTGCGGATTTTGCCGGCTGGGCCGACTTGGCGGGTCAACCCGCCGGTGCCTCGACCAGCGCCACAAGCGCCGCAAGTGCCGCCAGGACCGCTTGCGCCGAGGTCGCGCGCCACCCCGCAAGCTTGTGCTTCAAGATGGCGACCTTCAGCGCATCCAGCGCCTCCTGGAGGTCGTCGGGCAGCGGCGGGACATCCTCGAAGGGGCGGACGGTCGAGGCCGTCTCGCCCGCACCGGCACCCGACGGCGCGGAGTCGGCCTGCTCCTGAGTTGGGCCTTGGACGGTATCGGAACCGCTCCCGTCTTGCCAGTCCGGTTCCGATGCTGCGGGGCGGACCGGCTGGGTGCGTGGCTCCAGGGTTTGGACCAAGGCTTCGTCGGGCGGGGCGTCCTCGTCGGGCTCGGCCGCGGAGAGTTCGTCTTCGGAGGCCGCCGGTTCGCCCACAGCTCCCAGGGCGTGCCACCGCTGGCGGCGCATTTCGGCCACCGACCAGCCGTTCTGAAGCGCCCCTTCCAGCCACATCTCGGCATCGTCCCAGTCCAGCGCGGCAAGGAAGTGGCTCCAATACAGCCCGGGGAACTGCGGGTACACATCGCCGAACCGCTCGAAGGTTCGCCGCAGCCGCCCCACGTGCTGCGGGCTGACGTTGCCCACGCGCCGGCTCCACGCCTCGTCGCTACACAGCGCAGGCGGGGCCGCCGCAGCCAGCAATCGCTTGCGCCACTGGCAAATGATGCGGCCTTTTTCCCAATTGGTGGTGCTGACCAGGCGATGCCAATGTCCCAAGAACTCGGCCGACGTCTGCTCAATGACCGATTCGTCCAACCCGCGGACCGCGCGCACTTCGTCCAACGACATACCCGGAGCATCCGTTCGATGTGCAATGCTTTCGGAGAAGCAAGCTACACTCTTACACTCGGCGGCCATCGCGCCGCGCAGCCGCCATTTTACCCAGGACAACTCCGGCGCCAGCGCAGCGGCCAACCCCGGCGATGGGAGCAAGCGGCCACCGGCCGGATTTTTCCGTGCCGATCGGCCTTTGCCGGCCGCAGGATCAGCCTTGCGCTATGGGCCGCGGGTTGGGGATATCGTGTCGATGACCTTCACCGATGGCCCCCGAGACCGCCGGCGCGGGCGTCTCAGGCCCCGGGCCGGCTCGCTTCTTCCATGCTGTCGATATAGCTTCGCAGCCTTTCCAATTCGTCGCTGATGTGGCGAAGCTTCAGCATGTTCTCGACGCGCTTGAGCAGTTCGAGCTTGTTGACGGGCTTGCTGAGGAAGTCGTCGCAGCCGGCCGCCACGGCCCGCTCGATGTCGCCGTCCTCGTTCAAGGCGGTCACCATCAAGATCATGATGTTCCGCGTGGCGGGGTCTTCCTTGATCTTCTTGCAGACCTCGAACCCGCTCAGCTTGGGCATCATGATGTCCAGCAGGATCAGGTCGGGGCGGAATCGGGCGACCTGCTCCAGCGTCTGGCGGCCGTCGGCAGCCGTGGCGATCTCGCAATCCACGTCGGCCAGATAGACTTCCAACAGCTCGACGTTGGTGGGGTTGTCGTCCGCAATGAGAATCCTACTTTTGGGGAGCACGGCTCTTCCCTGGCAGGCAGTATAGCCGGAAAGGTTCCTCGGCGCGCGATTATACCGGCTGCCCAAGCCGTGATGCCAGCGGAATCCCATGGGGGAAAGGGCGACCGTCGGTCCTACCCGGGTGCGCAGCGGCTTGCGGTCTGCTATCCTTGGGGTATGAGGAACCCGGAGCTGGAGCGCCTAGAAACGCTGGCCGAGATCGATTCGCTGGTCGAATCGCTGCGCACTTGGGCCGATCGGGCACCGGACTGGTCCCCCGGGCGAACCTGCCGCAACGTGGTGCGGCGGCTGGTGGAACGGATCGAAGGGATTCGCCTGCGCCTGGAGTGCCCATTGGTGGTGGCCACTTTAGGGGGGACCGGGGTGGGCAAAAGCGCCCTGGTCAATGCCCTGGTGGGCGACGAGGTTGTCGAGACGGGCCGGCACCGCCCCACGACCGACAAGCCCGCCATGGTGGCCAGGCCCGGCATCACCCCCGCGATGCTCGGTATTTCGCCGTCGGCCGTCTAGGTCGTGCATTGCCCCTTGCCAGCGCTATCGAATCTGGTGGTCATCGATTGCCCCGATCCGGACACTACCGAATCGCCGGAGGAGGCGGGAACCAATTTGGCCCGGCTGCGCCAGGTGTTGCCGCATTGCGACGTGATCCTGGTGGCCTCGACCCAGCAGAAGTACCGCAGCGCCCGGGTGGCCGACGAGTTGGCCGCCCCGGCGGCCCGGGCACGTCTGGTGTTCGTGCAGACCCATGCCGATCGCGATGCGGACATCCGCGAGGACTGGCGCCGGGTGCTGGCCCCGCAGTATGCGGTGGAGCGGATATTTCGGATCGATTCGCTGGCTGCGCTGGCCGATGCCCAGGCCGGCCGGCCGCTTCAAGGCGATTTTGGCGACCTGATGGACCTGTTGACGCGGCAGTTGGCCGGCTCGGCCGCCGCAAGAATCCGGCGGGCCAACGTGTTCGATCTGGTGTCCGATACGCTTGCGGCCTGCCGAGAGCGGCTCGATGCCTGGCAACCTGCATTGGCAGCCCTGCGAGAGGCCCTGGATTCCCAGCGCACGGCGCTGGTCCAGCGCTTGATTGGCCGGATTCAAGACGAGCTGCTGGCCAGCCGGCGGCAGTGGGACCAGCGGGTGCTGGGGCGCGTGGTCACGCGGTGGGGTTTGAGTCCTTTTGCGCTGGTGCTGCGGGTGTATCAGGGGTTCGGGGTATTGGTGTCTGGGGCACTGCTATTGCGGGCGCGATCGCCGGCCCAGGTGGCCTTGTGGGGCTTGTTGGAAGCGGCGCGGACCGTGCGGTCGCATCGGCAGCGGCGGCAGGCGGAGGCCGGCCCCCAACGGGCACTGGCGGAGGTCTGGGGGCCTTTGGAGTTGCGGCGGGCTGCCCTGGTTCTGGAAGGCTATGCGAGTGAGGCCGGTTTGAGCCGCCAGGCCGCTTCGGCCGAGACGCTCCAAGCCGAGGCCGCCGCCGCAGGCCAGGCCTTCGTCGCCCGGATTGCCGCGGAACTCGACGAGCTTGTCGATCGCCTGGCCGCCCGGCACACGGGGTGGTGGGTGCGGCTGCGGTACGAGGTGGCACTCGCCTTGATGCTGGGGGTGCTGCTGTACCGGCCGGCCAAGAATTTCTTCTACGATTCGTGGCTGGCCGATCCGCCCGCCGAACTCTTGGGCCTGCAATTCTACCTCTTGGCTGCCTTCTGGCTGGCCTTGTGGTGCGGGATGCTGGTGTGGGCATTCACCAGCCGGCTGCGCAGAGGGGCGCGGCGCGCGGTGGGCGAGTTGGCCCGCAAGTGGTCGGGCCCCGATTCGGCCGAGGCGCTGTTCGCCACCCTGGAGGACCAATACCACCAGGCCGAGCGGTTCCGGCAGGAGCTGAGCCGGCTGGAGGGCGAAGTATCGGCCATGGCCCAGCGGGTCATCGGCCGCGATGCGCCTCTGGCCTGCCGCAGGCCGCCAGGAACCGCCTCCTCGCCGGGAAACTGACCCATGCACGAGCACTTCATGCGCATGGCTTTGGAAGAAGCGGCGGCCGCCCGGGACGAGGAGGAATCGCCGGTCGGGGCCGTGGTGGTGCTCGAGGGCCGGGTCATCGGCCGGGCCCACAATCAGCGCGAACAGCTCCGCGACCCTACCGCGCACGCCGAGATGATCGCCATCACCCAGGCCGCTGCTGCGGTCGGTTCCTGGCGCCTG
>JBBIQF010000124.1:606-15336 GCA_037442445.1 Planctomycetaceae bacterium | reverse complement strand
GCGGACGCGGCGGAGCGCGTCCCTCCAGGGTGGAGGGCCACGCTCTGTCGTGGCCGAGGCATTGCGTGTTGCCCGATAACGTCCTGGGCCGTGAACGGTTACCCCATAGGCGGCGCGCAGTATCCCGGCTAGCATTCGGTCCCTTTTGCCCGAAAGCCATAGCCGGACGGGGACAGGGCAGCGGCCGATGGGCCGCACAGAGGTGGCTATTGCTTGCGGTGGATCGAATCGACCACGTCGCGGCAGATATCGCGGAGTTCCCGCAAGGAGACGTCTTCTAGGCGGCGGCCGGAACGGTCCAGCCGTTCGTTGATCTTGATCGCCGTCTCTTGAAGCAGGGCGTGCGTCTCCTGGCTGCCGCCGACCAGGAGAAAGTTCTTGCCGCGGGTCAGCCGAGTATGGCCGTCCTCCGCGTCGAACGCCAGCCCCAGGAGGGCGGCCGATTTGGCGGGCCGATCGTCAGGCGTCACACAGGGGCCTTTTTTCTATTTGCGTTTGAAGAAGCTTTTCAGGGCGTCGGCGGCCGATTCCTTGCTGCTGCCGGTGGCGGGGCCTTTCGGCTTGGTGGGGATTTGGAAGGCCTCGGCCTTGGATTTGGGTTTTTCCTCCGGTTCTTCCCCTTCGAAGACCTCTTCGTCGTCGGCGGGTTTGGGAGGTTCGGCGGGCTTGGCGGGCGCTGCGGCGGCCGGGGCCTTGGCCGCGCGCGTGGGTTCCATGCTTGCCGTTTCGGTCAGCGAACTGCTCACTTCATCTTCGTAGAGCCAGTTGCTGACGTCATCTTCGTCGGCCGGTCCCGCTGCGGACCGGACGGTGCGAGCAGCAGCCTCCTGCACGCTGCGGACCTTGGGCTTTTTGGCCGCCGGCAGTTCCGGCGGCGTGGCGGGCGCGGGCTTGGCGGCCTGCGGGGCCGGTTCCGGGGCCCCGACTATGCGGACCTCGAACTCCAAGGGGCCAACCTTCAGCACATCGCCTGCGTGCAACTCGGCCTCGGTCACCACGCGCTGGCCGTTGACGAACGTGCCGTTCTTGCTGCCTAGATCGCGCACCAGCAGCAATCCTTCGTCTTGAAGGATCACACAATGGTGGCGGCTAATCAGGTCGCTGCGGGGGCGGAGCTGGCAGTCCTCGGCTCGGCCGATGAAAAACCGCGGGCCGGTCACCACCACCTCTTGGGCAGCGCCTTTGCCGCCGGTCATCACGAGTTTCACTTCCATTGGTCGGGTCACTCCACAGAAGAGATCAAGTACCTGGGAACAGTGCGGGCGGAGCCACCTTATCTGGAAGACCGTACCAGCCGAAGCTCCCCAATAGTATGCATGTTCTCGCTTCCGATGCAATCCCCCGGCGGACGCCTCCCTCCGACTGTCATCCTACCACTTCCCCCCACCCGGCGTCAAAGCCACGGCGCCTGCTTTTTCTGGCCGGAGGGCGTTTTTTGGACCGGCGCCCATTGGGTGAGCATCGGCCGATCACCGCCGGGCGGTCCAGAGCGGGGAGCTGTATTTCTGAACGGCCAAGTGCCGCACCCGGTCCTCTTCGTCCCTCGATAGGGGGGACTGGTAGAACTCCAGGTCCAGTGCCCGGCGCAGGGCCGACAGCCATGCTTGGGCCAAGGTATCGGCGGCGATCGGCTGGCCGGCCCACTCCTTAAGGCCGAGCAGTTCCGGGGCCGCTGGCGATTGGCCCAACAGCACGCTGCCGTGCTGGAGCACTGCACCCCGCAAGCGCCGCTGGGCACTGCCCGCCAACTTATGTTGCCCTACCACCACGTCGCCTGGGGCACGCCGCTGGAAGCATAGGAAAGCCGTGCCATCGTCGGCCTGAGGCTGGCCCGGTCCATTTAGCGATGCCCGGATGCCCCACTCGGACAGCGCCTCGATCAGGGCCTCGTGGATCCGGCGGTACAGTCCGTCGCGATGCCGGGCCCAGGCAACGCCGTCGGGCACCGCCACGGCGTAGGTCAACTCGCGATCGTGCACGATGGCCCCGCCGCCGGTCGGCCGGCGCACCACGGGGCAGGCCTGGCTGGCCGGGTGCCGGGCGCGATCTCCGATCGCCTGGAAATAGCCCAGCGACAGCGTAGGCTCGCTCCAGCCGTAGAACCGCAACGAACACAGCCCTTGGTGCGCGGCGCGGTGCAACAGCACCTCGTCGGCGGCCATGTTCCACGGGCCGCTGTGGCTGGCGTCGCACAACAATCGGCAGGCATTCACTGCGGCGGTTTCCAGGCCAGGATAGGATTGCGGGCTGCGCGGACCTCATCGGGCCGGGATACCGGCGTGGTATGGGGCGCTTCGTGGAGCAGCTCGGCCGGTTCCTGGAGAATGCGTTCCAAGGCCTCGGCCCAGGCGTCCAGCGTGGCCTTGTTTTCGGTCTCGGTCGGCTCGATCATCAGGGCCTCGCGCACGGTGAGCGGAAAGTACACCGTAGGGGCATGGAAGCCGTAATCCAAGAGCCGCTTGGCGATGTCCATGGCAGAAATGCCGCGCTGGGCCTTCAAAGCGGCGGCCGAGGCCACGAACTCGTGCATGCAGCGGTCGCCGTGCGGCACGGGCAGCCACCGCTTGACCCGGGCCAACAGATAATTGGCATTGAGCACGGCATTTTCGGCCACGCGGCGCAGCCCCTGGGCCCCCGCGGTGCGGAGATAGCAATAGGTGCGAACCAACACGCCCGTATTGCCGAAGAAGCTCCGCACCCGGCCGATCGACTTGGGCCGATCGAACTCGAGCCGGTACCCGGCGCCATCGCGGACCACAATTGGGACAGGGAGGTACGGCGCCAAGTGTTCGGCGACGGCGATGGGGCCTGCCCCGGGCCCACCGCCGCCATGCGGCCCGCTGAACGTCTTGTGGGGGTTGAAGTGCATCATGTCGGCCCCAAGGTCCCCCGGGCGCACGATTCCCAAGATGGCATTCAGATTGGCCCCGTCCAGGTAGACCAACCCTCCGGCGCCGTGGACGCGGCGGGCGATTTCGGCCATCTGCCCGTCGAACAGGCCCAGCGTATTCGGGTTGGTGATCATGAACACGGCGCAGTCCGGGCCCAACTTGGAGGCGAGGTCGTCCAGGTCCACGAGCCCCTTGGGGGTGCTGCGGATCTGGACGATTTCGAAGCCGGCCATGACCGCACTGGCGGGGTTGGTCCCGTGCGCCACATCGGGAATGAGCACGCGGGTCCGCTTCTGTCCGATGTCGCGGAAGTAGGCCGCGGCCACCAGCAAGGCCGTCAGCTCGCCATGGGCGCCGGCCGCAGGCTGGAGACTGACGGCCGGCAAACCGGCGATCTCCGCCAGCATCTGCTGGAGGTCGAACAGCAGGGCCAGAAGCCCCTGCACGGTTTCCGCAGGCTGATAGGGGTGCAGGTCCGCCAACCCGGGCAGGCTGGCCAAGCGCTCGTTCCGCTTGGGATTGTACTTCATGGTACACGAGCCCAGCGGATAAAAGTGGGTATCGACCGACATGTTCCAGGTCGAGAGATTCACGAAATGGCGGACCAGCTCGGGCTCGGCCAGTTCGGGCAGGGGAAGCGGATCCGCGGCCAGCAGCCGGGCAGGCACCAGCGACTCCAGCGCCTGCTGAGGCACATCGCAGGCGGGCAGCTCGGCGGCGCGCCGGCCGGCGCGCGATTGCTCGAAAACCAGTTCTACGGCCTGGCGGTTCCGCATGGGCGACGACCTTCGGATTTCAGGGGTAACAAGCGACATTCCACCGGCAGTAACAATGCGCGTGGGTGCAGAGCACCCACCCTACGGCTAGCGACCAGCGCGCTACGGCGTGCGGCGTACATGGCGGGCAGCCGCGCTACGAGGCGGATAGCACTTCGGCCCACTGGTCGATCTCCTGCCGCGTCCGTTTTTCGGTTACGGCCACCACCATGCCGTCGGCCAGCTCGGGGTACCAAGTTGCCAGCGGGACGCCGGCCAGGATACCGCGTTGGCGGGCGGCCTCGAGGCGGGATTCGACCTGGCCGTCGGCGGCCCGCACGGCGAACTCCTTGAACGTTGGCCGGTCAAAGGCCGGCCGCCACAGGCCCCCCTCCGTCAGCCGGTGCATGGCGTAGCGGGCCTTGTGGAGGCACAATTCGGCCACGGCCCGCATTCCCTGGGGGCCCATGGCCAGCAAATACACCGCCGCACGCAAGGCCAGCAGGCCCTGGTTGGTGCAGATGTTGCTGGTGGCTTTTTCGCGGCGGATGTGCTGCTCGCGGGTTTGGAGGGTCAGCACAAAGGCCCGCCGGCCGTGGCGATCGACCGTCTGGCCCACCAGCCGGCCCGGCATCCGCCGGACGAATGCCTCGCGGCAGGCCAGGATTCCCAGATACGGGCCGCCAAACCCCAGCGGGTTGCCCAGGGCCTGCCCCTCCGCCGCTACAAGGTCCGCCCCATAGTCGCCCGGCCGGGCGAGTAATCCCAGACTGATCGGATCCGCCACCACAACCACCAGGGCGCCGGCCTGGTGAGCGATTTCGACCACCGCGTGCACGTCCTCCAGGCAGCCGAAGAAGTTGGGCTGCTGCACCACCACGCAGGCCGTGTGCTGGTCCACCGCCTGGGCGAGGTCCGCAGGCGCCACGGTTCCGCCGGGCACCGGCACCGGGGCGATCTCCACCGGCAGGTTGGCCAGGTAGGTTTGAAGCGCCTGGCGGTATTCGGGGTGGAGCGACCGGGCGACGGCCACCTTGGGCCGGTGCGGCGCGGCCGAAAGGGCCATCAGTACCGCCTCGGCCGTGGCACTGGCGCCGTCATATAGGCTGGCATTGGAGACATCCATGCCGGTCAGTTGGGTGATGAGGCTCTGGTACTCGAAGATGGCCTGGAGCGTGCCCTGGCTGGCCTCGGGCTGGTAGGGGGTGTAGGCCGTATAGAACTCGCTGCGGGCGGCCACGAAATCGACCACCGCCGGAATGAAATGGTCGTAGGCTCCGGCGCCGAGGAAGCACGGCACCTGGCCGGCCGGCAGGTTGCGGCGGGCAAGTTCCGCCACGTGAGCCGTCAATTCCAACTCGCCCATGGCCGGCGGCAGGTCCAGGGGCCGGTCCAACCGGAGTTCCGGCGGCACCATGGCGAAAAGCTCATCCACCGAGGCCACGCCAATAGCCTGGAGCATGGCCTGCTGGTCGTCGGGCGTGTTGGCGATGTAGGGCATGATGTTCTCGTGGGGCTGCGAACGCTGCGGAGGGGCCTCCTTGGGTGCCGATAGCCGGCGAGCCGGCCGGGCGCCCGCCATGGGGCGGCCCTGCCGCAACAATAACGCGGCAACCGTCCTAAGCGCAGCGGGCGGCCCCTGGCCTTACTGGTCCTTCAGTTCTTCCTGGCACTGCCTCTGGTAGGCGGCATAGTCCAAGAGGTTGCTCAAGTTCGATTCGTCGGTGATCCGCACGCGGATCAGCCAGCCACGGCCATAGGGGTCCTCGGGCAGGTGCTCCAGGTCGCTGGCCGCGGCCGAATTGACCTCCACCACCTCGCCGTCCACGGGGCTGTAGAGATCGCTGACTGCCTTGACCGACTCGATTTCGCCGAAGGGCTGGCCGGCTTTGACCTGCTGGCCCACTTTAGGCAGTTCCAGGAACACCAGGTCGGTCAGGGCCTCCAGAGCGAAGGCCGAGATGCCCACCGTGCCGATCTTCTGGCCGTCCGGCGCGGTCTGCACGTGGATCCATTCGTGGGTGGGGGTGAACAAGAGTTCTTCGGGGTTCACGGGGAAGGTCCTTTCGCTTTTCGGCGGTAGAAGGGCAGGGGGACGACCTGGGCCGATTCAAGCCGGCCGCGGATATCGACCACAAGCGACGTGCCCACCGCAGCGAACTCTGGGCGCACATAGGCCATGGCGATCGAGCGCTGGAGGCTGGGCGAAAACGTGCCGCTGGTGATCCAACCGACGCGCTGGGCGCCGGCCAGGACGGGTGCGTCCGGCCGGGCGATGCGGCGGCCGGCCAATTCCAGCCCCACGCGGACCCATTGGAGGGGCTGGCGCTGGATTTCCCTTAGCGCGTCCCGCCCGGGAAAGTCGACCCCCGTCAAATAGCACGCATAACCCAATCCCGCCTGGAAGGGGTTGACGTCTTCGGTAAGCTCGTGGCCGTAAAGCGGCATGCCGGCTTCCAGGCGCAGCGTGTCGCGGGCGCCGATGCCCGTGGGCACCAGGCCATAGGGCTTGCCCTGCTCCAAGATGGCCTGCCACACGCCCGGGGCGATGCTGGCGCCGACGGCCAGCTCGAAACCATCCTCGCCCGTGTAGCCGGTCCGGCTGATGATGCCCCCTTGCCGCTGCGCCGCCGGGTGCAAGATGCGGACCAACGCCCCGTTGTAGTAGCGCATCGAAGCCAGGTCGGCATCGACCAGCGGCTGGAGGATTTCGGCCGCCCGCGGCCCCTGGATAGCAAACATCGCCCACAGCCGGGTCACGTCGGTCCAAAGCACTTCTTTGCCCCGCTGTTCGGCCCGCTCGGGGGGGAGATGCTGCGCGATCCACCGCACAACCTTCTCCCGATTGGCGGCGTTGACCACGACCAGGTAGAACGGCTGGCCCACCTCGTTGTGGTAATAGCCGGTGAGCACATCGTCCAGGATGCCGCCTTTCTCGTTGGTGATCAGCGAGTAGCGGATCTGGCCGAGCCGGATGTCCCCCACGCGCCGCGTGAGGAGGCCCGCCAGGAACTCTTCGGCGCCGGGGCCCTCGAACCGCAGGCGCCCCATGTGCGAGATATCGCCCATGCCGCAGGCGCTGCGGGTGGCCAAATGCTCGTCAGTGATGGAACGATAATGCAGCGGCATGGCCCAGCCGGCGAACTCCACCATCTTCGCCCCCTGGGCCACATGGCACTCGTAAATCGGCGTCAGAAGCACAGCACGCACCCTTGCGCCCCGCCGGCCCTGCCGGCAAGGTTCCAGAAAGCCGGGGGCACGGTGGGCAACAACGAGATTGCCAATTGTAGCGGAGCGGCTTGCCGGGCCCAAGAGCGCCTCGGGCCCGGCTGAGGAGGCGGGCGGGCGCCAGCCCGAAGGCGGCCGCCAGTCCTTCGTGGGGGTGGCGGCCTGGTTTGCCCGTGCCTCCGGGGGCCTGCGCATGAAAAAGGGCGAGCCGCCCGGAACGCCCTCCGAACAGCCCGCCCACGCGGCTCGACGCTTGTTTACCAAAACTTCTCGACCGCGAAGATGAAGTCCCGCACGCCCGAGTCGTTGATGGTATCGCTGGGGTTGTGGCTTTCGGCAGTGACCTTCTTGAAGCCGATGGTCTTGCGGACGAAGTTCAGGTCCAGGTTGGAGATCTTGGCCCAGTTGGCGTCGGCTTCGATGAGGTCGGCCAGGGCCGAATCCCGCAGCCGGGCTTCGTCGTAACCGCCGGCGGTCGAGTTGGCGACGATTTCCGCGAATCCCACCGCGGTGTTGGCGAAGGCCTTGCCGGCGACCGAGCCCATCAAGGTGCCGGAGGTCGGGCTGGCGGCGAAGAAGTCGTTCCCGGCCGAGTCGTACAAATTGGCCACATCACGCTCGCCGGAACGAGATAGCGCGGTCACGTTGCCGAACCCATTGGCCCGGATGGTGGAGGCGCCGGCCGCCAGAATGGCGTAGGTCGGATACGCGGTGAAGGTATCGACGACGTTCGGAGTGTCGTACAGCCGGGCCACGTCGTTGCCCGCCGTGGAGAACGCCTGGACGGTGCCGAAGCCCACGGCGCGGTTCATGTAGCCGCTGCCGAACATGGCGGCCTGGCCAGCCTGGGCCTGGAAGGTGTCGGTACTGCCCGGATCGCTGGGCGAGTCGCGGAGTTCGGCCCGATCGTCACCGCCGCTTAGGGCATAGGCCGTAGCAAAGCGGAAGCCTTCCGCCCGGGCCGTGAAACCGCCGCCCGACAGTTCGGCCGCAGCCGGATCGGCGGTGAAGACCTGCTGGCCCTGGGCATCCAACAGCCGTGCCATATCGACCCCGCCGCGCGACTGGGCCGTCACCGACTCGAACCTCTCGACCCGCGTGCGGTAGGTGGCCTGGTCGGTCAGCTCGGCATACGTGCCGTGCTGGCTGGTGAAGCTGTCGTTGGCCGACGGGTTATCCTTCAGCACCGCGGTGTCGTTGCCGCCGCGGATGGCCAGCGCCACCACGTTGCGGAACCCATACGCGGTGTTCTGGAAGGGGACCAGGGCGTTGGACAGGGTGGCCTGGCCGGGTTCGGCCACGAACTGGTCGTCGCCCGGCGAGTCGTAGAACAAGGCGGTATCGTTGCCGCCGCCCGAGTAGGCCTCGATCACCTCGGCGCCATCGACGCGGGTGGTGTATCCCGGGCCGGTGAGGATCGCATAGCCCGGATACAGCGACACGGTTTCGCCGCTGGCCGACGTGCCCTCGAGCACAGCATGGTCGTTGCCGCCTGCCGTTGCCAGGAGATGGTGGCGGGCAAAGCCGGTGGCTACCAGCGACAGCGGAATGCCGTCCAGCGTGCCGGACAAGCTCAGCGTGTTCCCCGTGGCGGTGATCGTGTCGTTGCCAGCCGAATCGAAAATCCTCGCCAGGTCGCCGCCGCCGGCCGAGGTGGCCTCGACGCGGTGGAAGTTGTTGGCCCGCAGCGAAAAACCGCTGCCCGCCAAAGTGGCGTACTGGGGCGTGGCGGTGAACGTCTCGGCCTGGTTGGGATTGTCGTTCAACCGCAGGGTGTCGCCCGCCTGGCCGCTGGAGTTGACCACCACCGAGCGCACGTTGCGGACGTTGGTGGTGTAGCCGCCGCCGGCCATCGAGGCCACAAGCGGCGTGGCGCCCACCGCCGGCGTGAAGGTAACCACATCGTCGTCCGGGGTGTCGTTGAGCACGATGGCATCCGCACCCCCGCGTCCATCGTAGTCGATGACCTCGATATTGGCCGCCGTGAACCCGTAACCGTTGGCGCTGAGGAGGAAGCCGCCGGGCTGGATCTGCACGGTCTCGGTGCCGGTGGTGCCGACGATGCGGATGGTGTCGTTGCCGCCGCGGCCGTCGAAGCTCAACAGCGCGGTGCGGTAATCGACCGACTGGAAGACGCCATTGAGCTGAACCTGCCAGGTGCTGGGGGTATCGGCCAGTTGGAAGACGAAGACGTCGTCGCCGGGGGTTCCCACGATGGTTCGGGAGGTGGGGCCGGCGGCTGCCGGATCGATCGTCCACCCGCCGCTCCAGCCGGTCCGGCCGTTGTATTCGGCCGCGAGGGTGATGGCCGAGGCCCCCGTGGTCTGCGGGTTGATCCGCACGCGGCGCTGGTAGATGCCGGTGCGGTCCTGGTCGGGGCCGACCCACACGGTGGTGAAGTCGCCGTCGGCGTCCATGGCCACGGCCGAGGCGTTCTGGTCGCCCACCACGATGGCGTTGATGCGGAACTCGCCGAACGGCAGGCCGGTGGCCGGGTTGACGTAATCCGAGCCATCGGGATTGAACATCCGGGCGAAGATGCCATCATCGCGCCCGCCGCGGTTGTCCTGGTTGACGGCGGTCCAGGTGACGACGACCATGCCGTCGTCGCTCATGGAAATGGCGGGCTGGTATTGCCAGTACAGCGTCTGCTGGTTGACGCGGGCCTCGCCGCCGAGGGGCTGGCCGGTGCGGCTGTACCGCCGGCCATACACCCCGTACCCGCTGCCGTCCTGGTAGAAGCTGGACCACACGACGGCGAAGTCGCCATCGGCATCCATGGCCACCTGCGGGGCCACCTGGTCGGCCGAAGTGTACTCGTTGATGCGGAACTCGGGGCCCACGCGGTTGCCGCTGGCGTCGAAGCGCTGGCCGTAAATGCCCCAGCCCGCCCCGTCCTGGCCGTCGCTCTGCCAGACCACCACGAAATTGCCCGAGTCGTCCATGGCCACGTCGGAGCGGATCTGGGCCGGGTTGACCGTGGCATTGACCAGGAACTCGTTCGACAGCGGCGTGCCGTCGCTGGCGAAGCGGCGGCCCCAGATGCCGTAATGGTCCAGCGTGGCCGCATTGCTGCTCCAGGTGACCACGAAGTTGCCCATGGCATCCATGGCCACGGCGGGCTGGTCTTGCACAGCCACGGTGGTCTGGTTCACCAGGAACTGATCGCCCAGCGGGATGCCATCGGCGTTGAACACCCGGGCCCAGACGCCCCGGTCGTCGATCACGGCGTTGGCCCCCTGGCCCACCTGGCCCTGGCCCGACCACACCACCACGAAGTTGCCGAAGCGGTCCATGGCCACATCGGGCTCGATCTGGTTGCCCGCAGTGAACGAGCTGACCACGAACTGCGGCCCCAGGCGCTGGCCGGTGCGGCTGTACCGCTGGGCCAGGATGTTCCCTTCGCCCCGGATATTGCCCACCGTGGGCTGATCGGGGGCCTGCCCGTAGTGGACCCACACCACCACGTAGTTGCCGTCGGCATCGGTGGCGATGGCCGGGTCGTCCTGGATGTCGGTCTCGATGTTGTTGACCCGCTCGTCGCGGTCGGTGGTCGGCTCGCCGGGACCACCGTCCTCGGCACCCGGCACTCCGGCACCGACGATGGTGAACCGGCGCTGGAAATCCACGCCGGCTGTGCCGTCCCAGTTGCCATCCAGCGCGTTGCCGAACAGGTCTCGCACCCGATCGCGGATCCGCAGGGTGTACTGGCCCGCCCCCAGCGGCTGCAAGCCGGCCTGCACGGCGTCGCCATCGAAGGTGACCACCGCCTCGTACTTGAGGCTGGGCGTGGCGGCCAGGCCCATCTCGTAGGCCTTGCTCAGCCCGAACTGCACATCGGCAATCCCCGCCGGCAGCACCTGGTTGTTGCGCACGATCTGCCAGTTGCTGGGGTTCAGAATGCTGTTGACCCCGTTCACCCCGCCAATGCGGTCCAGGTCCTCGCCAAAGCTGAGCACGAACTGGCTCGCCGGGGTGCTGAACACGCTGGCCTCGCGCACCGGCAAGAACGTCGGGGTGCCGGTGGGCAGGGTGACCACGTTGAGCACGTCGGCCACGATGGGGCCCGCCTGGTCGGCAATGCTCTCGTACCGCTGGAAGAACACGCCCTGGGTGTCGCTCTGCCCCGGCTGGGTTCCCCTGCCGCTCCACACCACCACGTAGTCGCCGGCGTGATCCATGGCCACGGCCGGGTACCGCTGGTCGCCATCGGTGGTCGTGCTGACGCGGAACGCGCCGCCCAGCTCGCCATTGGGCCCCAGGAACGGGTTGACCCCGAGCTGGCTGTTCCGGGCATAGCGCCGGGCGTAGATGCCATAGCTGTTGGGCGTGCCGCCGCCGGCCGGCGCATCCTGGAAGCTCTCCCAGGCGACCACGAAGTCGCCATCGGCATCCATGGAAACGCTCGACCGCTGCTGGTTGTTATCGGCGTAGGCGTTGACCTGGAACTCGGGCAGGGGGTTGCCCAGGGGGTCGGTCAGCGGGTTGCCCTGGGCGTCGAACCGCCGGGCAAAGATGCCGTTCATGCCGCCGGCGCCGTAGCCGTAACTCGATCCCGGGGCATCCTGCCCGTAGCTGGTCCAGGTGATCACGAAGTCGCCATCGAGGTCCATGGCCACGGTGGACCACTTCTGGTCGCGGGCCACGATGGTGTTCACCAGGAACTCGGGCGTGTTGGCCTGGATCACATTGTCGATCCAGTCGGCATAGACCGACACCCGCGTATCCCAACTGAACTCGCCGAAGCTGGAGTCCACGCCGGCGGTCACATCGGGAGGTACACCGGGGGTTTCGCCGCCGGTCACCACGGCCGCCACCAGCCCGTTGATGAAGATCGGGGCGCCCGAATCGCCCGGGGCGCTGTTGACCTCTCGCGTGCCCAGCCCCAGGTTGTTCATGCCGAACAATACGCCGAAGGCATCGTTGGCCGCCAGGCCGTTATCGAAGTCGTACACCAACAGGTCGCTGGCCCGGCCGAGGATGTCGCCCGTGGCCTCGTACACGTTCTGGCCGGTGCGGTTCTGGTTGTCGGGCAGGAAGACCGAGCCCACATTGCCGTCGCCGTACATCCCATAGCCGTACATCGACCACACCTTGCCGATCTCGTCGGTGTTGCGGTAGATGTCGAAGCTCTGGGCCAGAGCGGGGGCGTCTTGGTCGAGGACCAAAATGGCCAGGTCGCCGCCCATGCCAGGCCCGGCCGGGTTGTACGCCGGGTTCACGAAAATCTGCGATACGCCGATCGTCACCGGCGACACCCCGGTGCCGGTGGTGCTGGGCATGCGGAACGTTACGCTGACCGTGCCGGCGGGGAAGGGGATGGCCGAACCCGGCGGTGTTACCACGTGGGCGGCGGTGAGGATGTGCCTGCGGGTGAGGATCAACGAGCCGCTGCCGTTGAACAGGCCGAGCACGTTGACCTGCACCACCCCGTCGAAGCCGCTGCCGGGCGGGATCACGTGGTTGGCGGGGTCATCGACCGACACCACGCGCCACTCGGCCTCGGTGGGCCCCAGGGGCGAACGGTCCAGGGCCGCCCGCGGCGTCTGCGCAAACAGGTTCGCTCCCCGGAACCAGCGGTTGCTGATGAACTTGCGGGCGTAGATGTCGGCGCCGTTGGCCGTGTCGGCCGTCCAGGTGATCACGAAATCGCCATCGGCATCCATCGCGATCGAGGGGGCGTACTGGTTGTTCTGCGTGGTCTCGTTGACCAGGAACTCGCCGCTGCGCCCTTCGATCTGGGTGCTGATGCGGATATCGGCGTTCGGATCGCCCACGAGCTGCTTGGTGTACACCATGAGCAAGGGGTGATCCTTGCTGCCGCTGCGGCCCACGAAGCGCACCAACAGGTCGGCCTGGCTGATGGCCTGCACGTCGACCTCCAGCCCCATCCCTTCCAGCCCGGCCTTGATGGCGTCCACCACCCCGTAGGCCGTGCCGGTGTAATTGATGACCGGCGTGACGCGCACGATGGTGTTGCCGGCCGGATCGGAATCCAGATAGGCCAACTGGAAGGTGCCCGTGGCCCGGCCGATGAAGCTCACCATCTGCACCTCGTTGACGCCGCCCAGCGGGTTGCCGGCCGGGCTGTAGCGCTGGGCATAGACGCCGTAGCCGCTGCCGTCCTGGCCCAGGCTTTGCCAGGTGATGACGAAGTCGCCTTCGACATCCATGGCCACCTGGGGGTAGCGCTGCACCGAGAAGCGCAAGCCCGGATCGCGAATCTGGCTGTTGACCCGGAAGGCCTCGCCCAGGGGCTGGCCGGCCGCCGTGTACCGCCGGGCGTAGATGTTCCAGTCGGTCTTGTTGCCCGTCGCATCGGGGTCCCGCTGCGCCCAGGTGACCACGAAGTCGCCATCGCCATCCCGGGCAACCGAAGCGAACTCGGCCGTCGGCTCGCTGGTTACCCGGATTTCGCCGTTGGGCCAGGGCAGTCCCGTGGCCGGGTCGATGGCAGCCACCACCGTCTTGGTCGATTGCCGGCCAAGGATGGGGTCATCGGTCCAGGTGACCTGGTAGAGCTTGGCGTACACGCCTTCGCGCCCCACTTCCGTGCTGGTCCAGACGACCACGTAGTCGCCATTCGGGTCGGTGGCCACGCTCTGCGGGCTCTGGGTGAACTGGTCGCCCGGCGGGGTGTTGACCAGCGTTTCGCCCTCGGCCGGCTGGAGGTCGAACGTCCACGTGGTATCCAAGCCGCCCGGGTTGGCACCGGTCTTGTTCAGGGGATTGCCCATCCGGTCGCGCAACCGGGCACTGGCCACCAGCTCGTAGTGCCCTTCGCCCAGGCGCGGATCGCCCGGCGCGGTGCCGTTGCCATCCAACTGCAGCACCACCTCGAACTTGTTGGTCTGGGGATAGCCGGGCAGCACCATGGAGGCCATGTTCAGGCCATAGACGATGCCCTGGATGGCCCCGGTCAGGTCCACGCCGTTCTGGCGGATGCGGTAGTTGGCGGGGTTGAGCACGCTGTTGTTCCAGCCGGGCTGGCTGGGATTGGCCGCAGCGCTCATCTCCTCGTCGAAGGTGACCACCAGGTACTCGATGTTCTCGCTCACCTGGCCGCCGTTGGGGATGCTGTTCCCCTTGGGCGATACGAGGTCGCTCATCAGCGGGCCGACGCCATCCAGCGTATCGCGGAACCGCCGGGCGAAGATGCCTTGCCGGCCGCCCACGCCGTTGCCGCTCCAGACGATCAGCGGATCGCCGTCGCGCGTGACCCCAACTGCGGGGAATTGCTGCACGCCCCCCTCGGTCATATTGGCCCGCCGCTGCACATCGACGGGATTGAACTGCGCGTCGAACTGGCGGAAGAATATCCCTTCGCTATCGAAATTGGTGGCAAGGTTGGGATTGCCCGGGTTGAACGGATCGGGCTGTGCGCCCGCGCCATTGAACGCTACGGTGAAACCGCCGTTGGCGTCTAGGGCCACGGCCGGGTTGACCTGGTGGCCGGCAAACAAGGGATCGTTCACCTGGCCGGCCGCCACAGGCGTCCCTGCCGCATCGAAACCGCGGTAGAACACCCCGTAACTGGCCGGGCCGGGGTCGTCCAGCCCGAAGCTCTCCCAGACGACCAGGAAACTGCCATTGTCGTTCATGGCCACCTGGGGGTTGCGGGCGGTCCGGGCGGTAAAGGTGCCGCCGGCCCCCGGACCATTGTCGGCCCGGAAGGCTGGCCCCACGGCCGCCCCGGCAGCCGTGTACAGGCGCGCAAACACCTGCGTGTCGGTCACCCGCTGCGCCGTCTGGGCGGTGACCTCGTCCCACACGACCACGAAGTCGCCGGTGCGGCCGTTCATGGCCACCGCGGGGTTGTTCTCGGCCACGCCGGGGGTCGTGTTCCGCCCCACGGT
>JBBIQF010000124.1:0-561 GCA_037442445.1 Planctomycetaceae bacterium | reverse complement strand
GGGAATCCAACACTTGCCCCCGGTCGTCGTTGAAGAAGGCGTCGTTGGTGACGGCCGTGGCCCACACCACCAAGAACCGCCCGATCTCTTCCATGGCCACCGCGGGGTTGACCTGGTCGTACTGCGTGGTGGCGTTGACGCGGAAAGGCGTCCCTAAGGGCACTCCCATCGAGGAGAATCGCCGCGCGTAGATGCCCCAACTGCCATCGGGGTCGCCCCCCTCGCTTTCCCACACGACCACGAAATCGCCATCCGCGTCGCAGGCCACGGCGGCGTTGCGCTGCCGGCCCGCCGCCATGGTATCCACCAGAATCTCGCCGGTCAGCGGCACATTGTTGCGGTCGTACACCCGCGCGATCACGTCGCTGCCCGTGGCTGTCTGGACCGTCCAGACGACGATGAAGTCGCCATCATCGTCCACCGCCACGCTGCCCGTCGATTGTTCCTGCGCCGTGCCCGTGCCCAGCGGCGTGCCGAAGGTCTGGACCGGCTCGGTGGGGATGTTGATGCGGAAATCGTCGTCCACGCCCACGGTGGCCAGGACCGTGAAGCGAAACTCAT
>JBBIQF010000123.1:0-15380 GCA_037442445.1 Planctomycetaceae bacterium | reverse complement strand
GGCGCCGCCCGTGGGGTCGTCGGAAACACGCGATCCGCTCATCGCTTTCTCGGTCCCCTTGCTCCCCGGAAAAGAAACCAAAGCCCCATCATACTTCCGCGAGTTGCAACTTTCACTCCCCCGCCCGGAGGGGAAAGCCCCGCTGCCAGCCGGCCTAAGATGGGGCAGGGTACGCATGTGGTAGATGAAGTCTCGATGGCGTCACAGAAGGCCGAGCCGCCCGTAGCGGCCTGGACCAATCGGGGCCCTGCGCACCGGTTACAGCGGTCCCGGACCAGTGCCGGGTTCCCGGGCCCTGCATAAGGACGCCGGACGCGACGGAGCGCGGCGGACGCGACGGAGCGCGTCCCTCCATCTCCACGGTGCAAGGCGGCCCGGCTAAGACTGCCCACCGCGGTGGCGTTTCTGATACTGCTGGCTAGCCAGGCGCAGGGTGCGCCGCTCCTTGCGCGTGAGGCTGGCCTCGCCCTGGCGATAGATTTTTTCCAGGATGCGGTCCACTTCGCTGGCCAGCGCGTCCTCGGCGTCTTCGGCGTCCTCGGCTGCGTCTTCCGCTTGCGCCTCATCGGGTTCCGGGCGGCGGAGCCTGAGCGGCGGCCGGCGGCGCAGCCACGACAAGTCCGGAAGCAAGCGGCCGAAGTTCAAACCGGTCTGGAAGTAGAACAAGGCCAGCGCCGCGCCGGCCAGGTGGACCACATAGGCCACGTGGCTATCCGGCCGCTGGATCGCGCCGTACAGGTCCAACAGCACCACCAACAGGCCGGCGAACCACGCGGGCACCGGAAGGAAGAAGAACAACAAGAGCGTGCGGTGCGGAAAGTTCAAAGCATACAGCACCACCACCGCCGTGACCGCCCCTGAAGCCCCCATAAGGAGGCCGTGGGCATTGCCCTGGGCCCAATTGATCGCTGCCCAAGCCAGCGAGCCGGCCAGGAGGGCGCCCAGGTAGATGCGCAAGAACTCCCGCCGGCCGTAGGTGCTCTCGATCTCCGGCCCGAGGAAGAAAAGCCCCAGCATATTGAGAAAGATGTGCTGGGGGTTGGGATGGTGGGCGAATCCGTAGGTGATGAGTTTCCACCATTCCAAGGGCCGCGTGAGCACCGTGGCGGGGGCGGCCAGCAGTGTGGTGATCTGATGTCCTTCGGCGGTGAACAGGGCGTCGGCCAGATAGGCGGCGACATTCAAGACGATCAACGTGCCCACCATGGTGCGTGGGCCGCGGAACGAAAAGCCGGAGCGATCCTGCGGGTAGTAGTCGCGGTCGTAGATTCCCATGCGTCCTTGTCTAGGGCGGGGCGGCCCGCTACGGCCCGACGATGGAAGCGGTTCGCCGCGTCCTCTCCTCGATTCGCCGGGCCGCTTCGAGTTGGGCCTGGGCGAGTTTCTGTGCGGTGGCTTGGTTCTCCTGGATCGTCTGGGCGACGCGGGATTCGAACTCGGCCCGCTTGGCCTCCACCGCCTGGAGGTGGGCCGCTACCGCGTCGCGCTGCCTTTGGGCCTCGGCCAGCATGGTCTTGTGCTTGGCGATCTCGGCTTCGAGCAGCTTGATTTCGGCATCGGCCTGGCTCTGGGCAGCGGTCAAGCCTTTCAGATCGTTCTTGGCCGATTCGATCAAATCGCTCAGCCGCGACCGCTCCATGTAATAGTAGTCGAACACCTGGCGATAGTCGATCATTGTGGCTAGCACAGGGCTGGCGGGTTTAGCCGCGGGCTTGGCGGGTTCCCCCTCGGCCTTGGGGGAAGCATCCGCCGGCTTTTCCGGCTCCCCCACCGGCCCGCCGGTCATTTCCGCCAGAAGCTCCGGTGTCATCGAAGGGATTCTCTCGTACAGGACCCATAGCCCCCCCCGGCTGGCCTGCTGCAAGCGCCCCAACTCCCGGGGCGAGAGGGTGCGGGTCGGCCGCAACTGCCAGATCTTGTCGCTGACGGCCGCGATCTGGAAGTCGCCCAGATACGTGGCCGGGTTCTGTCCGCTGGCTTGCAAGAACACCGAAAGCTGGGTGCCCTGCGGCTTGTCGTGCGCGGCGCCGATGGGGGTAACCACCGTCACCTCGCCCGTGGCGGCATCCACCTTCTGCGGCTGGGCGTTGCGCCAGGCCCGGCCCCGGCAGAGATTCAACCGGTAAAGCTGGGCCTCGACCTGGCGGATGCCCGGCGTGGCCTCGCTGCCCCAAACCAGCGCCTGCTGCTCTTGGAGCGTTTTTTCGAGGGCGGCCTCGTGTTTCTGGGCCAGCTCGCGCCAATGCTGGTGGGTGCGCAAGGCCCGCAGCGCAAAGTAGAAGAACGCCACCGAGGTGACAAGGATCAGGCCGGCCAGAACCTTGTTCCAGATGCTCATAGCGGGCTAAGCTCGGCAAATGAAAAGGCGCTCGAAGCGGGCCGACCCACCGGCCGGCGGTCCTTCGGGAAAAACGGATGCGCAGGGGGTTTCCGGTACGGTCGATACTATTCGGGCTATCCGCAGGTGTCAAGCATTTTCACCACCGCCGCACCTCCGGGTGTACGCGCCGGGCTCTCCAAGGCCTTCCGGCGTCGCAACCCGCTTCGAGGCCCGCCCGTTTGCGGGCCTTTGCGCCGCCAAGTCGCCCGAAAACTCGGCCTTCCGGTCGGGTTTGGGGGCCAAAAGGCGCGCATTGCCCGCCGCCCTTTGCCATCTACTTTCAGTGGGCTAGCAACCCACCTTCAGTCGCAATGCGTAAACGGCAGAACGGCCAGAGCGGCCCCACTACCGGGGCAGAACGAGCCAGGTCAACGGATCCGGCACGCTCGCGCCTTGGGACAAGCGCGGACCATCGAGCCGGCGCCTACACGCACCGTAACCGCCGGGCCCAAGGCTGCCTGCCCGCCACCGCTCGCAACGGGCGTCCCCCGAAAGGCCGGCCGCACCAGACACAGGCGACCCTTTGGGCCCGGCGCCGGCCCCGTGCGGTCATTCGCGGAGCAGCTTTTCGCGGAGGATTTCGGCAATGATGGGGTTATACTGCCCCGACACCGTGCGCGGTGGAATCCAGTGCTCGTAGTCGAAGTCGGGGAAGCTCAGCGGCTCGTTCAATCGCCGATGGATGATGTAGAAGTCGCGGACCCGGGCGGCATCGATCGGGTTGGCATACTGGCCCAGGTCCACCAGCGGTTCCGGCGGCAATGGCCGAACCACCTGTTCCAGGCCGCACCCCACGTACACTTGAAACCCCCGGAAGTCCAGGGCGGCGTTGATTTGCGGCCCGCCGCCGTAATCGCCGACCCAAAGCTGATCGTGGGTCTCGATCACGCGGTTGGGCAAGCTCACGCAAAGCCGCACCGTAGCTTCCGGCGAGAAGCGGCGCAACAGATCGATCAGCTCACGAACCCGCATAGCATTAGATTCTACCTTCTTGCCGCCAGGGCCGTCTACAACCTTTGGGGGGAATGGCCGCCGGGCCGGGCGCGGTCTCGGCCTGATACGCTCCGAGTTATGCCCCGTGTGCGCGAGGACTTGGCTTCGCACAGGCCGGGCCGTGCCCAGCCGGTCGCGCGCCCAAACGCCGGCCAAGTTAGAATCGCACCCCCACGTTCGGCCCCAACGCGAACAGGTATTCCCGCGACTTGTCGTACTCCTGCTCGTTGGCCATGTGCTCGATCATCAGCGGCACATCGCCGGGCAGGCTGGCGAGGCGTTTCAGATAGGTCGCGTAATCGAGTTCTCCCTGGCCCAGGGTGACTTCGCGGAAATGGACGTTCATTTCCACGTCCCAGGCCAGGTCTTTGGCGTGGCAACTGGCGATCCACGGGCCGAGCTTGTCGAAGCACTCGTTCAACAACGCCGTGTTCTGATAGAACCGCCGGGGGCTGTTGATGATGTTGCAGGGGTCCAGGTGCACGCCGAAGGCCGGGCGATCGACGGCTTTGAGCAGTTCGAGATACTCGTCCGGGCCGTCGGGCAGCGCCCACCCCATCATTTCGTAGCAGAACTTGGCCCGGCGGGGCTTGACCGCGTCGATGATCTTCCGCGCGTTCTCCACGATGGCATCGAAGAACTCGCGCGACACATTGCGGGGATGCGGGCCGAACCAGACCTTCGGATTGTACGAGCCGGCGATATCCACGCAGCACCGAGCGCCGATCTCGTCGGCCAGGGCCAGGCCCTCGGTAACGGTCTTGAGATTGGCCGAGCGGCGGTGGGGATCGGCATCCAGAAGGTTGACCCATCGGCCGACCTCGGCGATGACGACATCGTGCTTGCGGAAGGCGGCCTCGATGGCCCGGATGCGGGCCTGGTCGTTCAGCGCCACGGCCGGGCAATAAGCCGCACGATACCCCAGCTTGCGGTGGGCCAGCGCCATTTCTTCGGGGTCTTGCGGCAGCCGGAACACCGGGCCGCCCAGGCGCACACTACCCGCGGCGGGCGCTGCGGCCCGGGCAGACTCGTGGCGCAGGCCGGCCAGGGTGGCGGTGACCCCGGCCCATCCCGCACGTTGAAGGAATCTTCGGCGGCATGTGGTCGCATCGCGATGGCGCATCGGCAGGCTCCTTCGATCGGGGTCGGCTGCCCTCTTGCCCACTTCGAGCCCCAATGTACTGGGGGCCCTCGGCAAAGACAACACGCCGCGCTTGCCACAGGCAGCGTTCCCGCGATGCTGGGCCAATCGCACAAGCGCCGCATTCGGGGGCTACGGCCCCGGCTCTTGTCTTGCGATTACTGCGGCGGCTTGATGCGGTTCAGAGCATCGACTTGCACGATTCGCGGGCGATGGCTGCGGGCCTCTTCTTCCGAATACACCCCGTAAGCCAAGATGATGAGCAAGTCGCCGGGAGCGCCTAGCCGGGCCGCCGGCCCATTGAGAAGCACGACCCCTGAGCCAGCCTCGGCCTCGATGGCATACGTGATCAGCCGCGCCGCATTGCTGAGATTCAGCACGTGCACCTGCTCGCCCGGCAGGATGTCGGCAGCGTCCAAGAGGGCCCGGTCAACGGTGATGCTTCCCTCATAATCCAAGTCGGTGCCCGTCAGCCGGGCGCGATGGATCTTCGATTTGAGTAGCACGCGCTGCACAGCGGCCGATCTCCTAAACCAATCGCCCCGATGCCTTCCTCACTATGCCGCGCCCCAGGCCGGCTTTCAAGGCGGCGCCGGGCCAAAGGCAAGCGGCGCTGGGCCGGCCACAGGCAGCGCATGTTCATGGGGGGCCAGGGCGTCGGCGGCAACGTCGCCCTCCCACACGATGGCGGCGTATTGGCCCATCTGATCGATCCACGCCGGGCCGAGTTCCTCCCGCTGGTCACCCCGGGCCTGCACCACCAGCCGCTTGCCCAAAAGAAGCCGGTTGGGATGCAGGCTGTAAAACCGGTCCACGTAGTTCGTCGAGCAGAAGCACGCCGCCTGAAGGGCCGCCAAAGTTCGCGGGGTTACCGAGCGGGGGTTGCCCGCCGCCTCCAGTACGACCTCCAAGGTGCCATGGGGATTCTCTTCCACCAGTTGCCCCACCAGGCCCGCGGCCAGGTGGCGCCGGCCGTCGAAATCCACCGACCGCAGGTGGAGGGAAAACGCCACTGCACGGTCGGCCGCTGGCGGCAAGCCCGGTCCGGGAGCATCCAGGTCCACCGTGGCATTCCACACCGGAGCGGGCCAATCGCCCGAAGAAACGCATCCGGCCTGCTGGGGCGGGGCCTGAGAATCCCGGCCTTGGAGCCACGGCCCCGCGGGGTCGAACTCGACGCCCAGCGCTTCCTGGGCCTCGGCCATCAGTGCGTACATCTCCTCCAGCCGCATGTGCGGCGTGTGGAGCACATAGTACGGCGGCAGCGCCTGGTACCGCAGCCCCAGGCGATCGGCCTGCTGGCGGAACTCGGTCCCCGGCAACACCGAGAGGTAGAACACCTGCACGCTGGTGAATAACCGCGATCCAAGCACATACTCCAGCGAGCGGCGGAAGCTATCGGCGGTCTGCCCCGGCAACCCCAGGATGAGGTCCAGACGGACCGCGATCCCCGCGTCCAACAGCGCCCGCACCCCTTCCTCGAAGGACCGGCGATGGGTGTGGCGGCCCATGAGCGATTCGACCTCCGGATCGAGCGATTGCAGGCCGACCTCCACCTCGGTGAAGTTGGCCCGGCGGAGCCATTGGGCCATCGAGGCCCCGAGCCCCTCCGCCCGAAGCTCGCCGAAAAAGCGGAAAGACTTATCGGGATTGCCCTCGGCCAGCAGGCGGGCAAAACCCTCGAAGTCGGGCCGCTGGTTCAAGGTCGGGTCCAACAGCACGATCTCTTCCACGCCGTGCTGGCGGGCGTAGTCCAGATGGGCCTGGATCTGCTCGGCCGAAAGATAGTACAGCCGGTCGTACGCCTTGGGATAGTAGCAGAACTTGCAACGGAATCGACAGCCCCGCATGGTCTCGAGCATCATCAGGCGCTCCGGCCCGGGGTCCAGGATGCCGGCCAGATAGGGCGACGAGACCGCATCCAGCGCCGGCAGCGCCGCGCGGCGCGGCGGCACCGCCGGCCCACCGCGCCACCACAATCCCGGGATGGTCGCCCCGCCCGAGCCCTTCTCGGCCAACCCTGCCGCGCGGAGGTGGCCGAGCAGCTCGGCGAATGTCTGTTCGCCTTCGCCCAGCACCGCGTAATCTACCGCCGGGTGCTCAAGCACCCAGAGATTGTCCGCCGTGATTTCCGGCCCGCCCAAGACCACCCGGATTTGCGGATCGGCCTGTTTGAGGGCCTCGGCCATCCAGAGCGAACGCTCGATGTTCCACAGGTAGCCGGAAAAGCCTACCAGCCAGGGGCGGCGCTCCAACACGGCCCGCAGGACCCCTTGATCCCCCCACTGGTTGGCCCACCGGCCGGGCAGAATCTCCACGTCGAAGGTTTCTTCCAGCCCTTGCCGGCGGGCAAAAAGCGCGAGGTAGCCGGCAGCCAGCGGCACGTTGCCCCGGGCCGCTGCGCCCTCGACCGGCGGAATCGGAAGTTGGACCAAGACAACACGCCGGCGCTGCATACGAACTCGGCAAGACGACCCAGCGGGGCGCTCCAAGAAACGGTTTGCGCTACCTTCCCAAATCGCGGAATTGTACCGCACCGAGCCAGCGTGTGCCGGCAGAGCGTCCGTTGGAGGGCCACGCTCGGTCGTGGCAAAGCACCGAACCCGCGTGCTTGCATAGCGGCAGCGGTTTGCCTGCCCGCTTAGCCGGACTTGACACAAGTCAGCCGATCGCCAGTGATACCCGGCCCGCTCTCCCAGCCGGGCAACCGCTGCCCCGGCAATCCCCCGTACCGCCAATGCCAGGGCGTGCAGCCGACCTCAGGCCACACGGGCGATACGGGCCAGGGCCGCCTCGATCCGGGCCACCTGGCCCTCCGGCGAGAAACGCTGGCGGACCCACGCGGCCCCGGCCTGCCCAAAGGAGCGGCATCTGCCGGGATCGGCCAATAGGGCGATGATGGCCTCGGCCAATGTAGCACTATCGGCCGGCGGAACCAACAGCCCCGTCTCCCCCGGCCGCACACACTCCGGCACGCCTCCAACCGCAGTGGCCACCACGGGCAACCCAACGGCCATGGCCTCCAATAGCACCAGGGGGAAGCTCTCCTCCACCGAGGCCAGCACGCAGAGGTCCAAGGCCGCCAATGCCCGCCGGATGTCGGTCCGATGGCCCGCCCACAGTATCCGGCCGGCCACGCCCAGGCGCTCGGCCTCGGCTTTGACCCGGGCGGCGTAGCGGGGCGACACTTCGCTGCCCACAAACACCAGCCGCGCTGACGGAATGGCTGCCACCACCCGGGGTAGCGCACGGACAAGATACAGTTGCCCTTTTCTTGGAATGACGTTGCCCACCAGCCCCACAAGTCGCTCGTCGGGCCGGGCCGACCACTCAGCCCGCACCTCGTGCCGCGCCGACTCGGGGACCGGCACCAAAGCCGCCGGGTCGATGAAATTGTGGATGGTCTCGATCCGGCCCGCGGGCACCAGGTTCCACCGGCGATGGAACCTGCCGGTCGCCTCGCTGACCGCGATGACCAGGTCGTTCAGCGGCCAGTGGAGCTGGAAGTGGCGGCTATGGGCCGTGGCCGCACACGGCCTGCCGCTAAACCATCGCAACAGCACGCCGAAAAAGTGGGCCCGGCTCATGTGGGTATGAATGACGTCGATGCCCCGCTGGCGGACCACGCCGGCCATGCGCCGCAACTCGTCCAGCGGCAGACGGTGGAGGTCGGAGCGGATCACCTCCACCGACCCGTCGGCGAACTGATCGCCGATCCACGCGCCAGGCCGGCACACCAGCGTAACCCGATTGCCCCGCCGCACGAGTTCCCGCGACAAGAGCAGGCAGTGGCGCACCGCGCCGTCGACACCCGTTCCCGAGGTGATCTCCATGATGTGCATGGGCGCCTCACCGCTGCGTGGGCTAGGGTCCAAAATCCCGCCATGCCTTGCCGCGGCGATTCTAGCACCCCGAGGGAATTCGCCGGGAGAGGAAAACCGCTCGCCTCCGCCACCCCACAAACATTGGGATATCGACCAACGCATGAGGGGAGGAATTTCGCTGCCCGGCGGTTCTGTAAAACTGGGAAAGTGGGGAAACCTGAGCGACTTGGAGCCTGTCCCGAAATCAATGTTTCGGGCCGACGAGCCGGGCCCGTAAGGGCCCGGTGCGGCCGGCGGTTTGCCAACCCCCGTTTACGGACCTTTGCCATGACATGGCGGCCGGGCGCTACCTAGCAGCTACCTGGCTCCCAGCGGGGCTTTAGCCAGACGCCGGTTTACGGGCGTTTGCCGCCGGAGGTAACCCATAGGCCCGGCGCCAGCGCCGGGTTCCCCAAGGGCCCGCATGAATCGTGTTGAGCTCGCCTCGAAGCCCGAACCCGGCCTGACGGCTAGTCGTATGCCCCGCTATCGGCGGCAAGGCCCGGAAACGGGCCTTCCTTCGGACCAGCGCTGCGTGCACCCGGTTTGCCGGCTATCTTTCGTGCCGCCCGACCTGGCCGGCGCGGTACGATAGATGTTCTGTCGTCTTGCAAACCAATGTTCGCTATGCGTCGCCAGGATATCCGCAATATCGTCATCATCGCCCATGTGGATCATGGGAAGACCTCGCTGGTGGACTGTTTCTTGCGCCAAAGCGGCGAGTTCCGGAGTTCCCAGTTGGTGGGGCAGCAGATCCTCGATTCCAACGAATTGGAGCGCGAGCGGGGCATCACCATCCTGGCCAAGAACATCGCGCTGCCCTACAAGGGGGTGAAGATCAACATCATCGACACCCCTGGGCATGCCGATTTCGGCGGCGAGGTAGAGCGGGTGCTCCGCATGGCCGATGGGGCCTTGGTGCTGGTCGACGCCGCCGAGGGGCCGCTGCCCCAGACCCGCTTCGTGTTGCAAAAGGCGTTCGAGTGCCGGCTGCGCCCCATTGTGGTGATCAACAAGATCGACCGGCCAGACGCCCGGCCGCACGAGGTGCTCAACGAGGTTTTCGACCTGTTTCTGCACTTGGCGGCCACGGAGGAGCTCACCGATTTTCCGTACATTTTCACCTCGGCCCGCCTGGGGTATGCCACGCATGACCCTGCGGTGCGCACCGATTCGATCCATCCGCTTTTGGACATGGTGCTTGCGGAGATTCCCGGGCCCGAGATCGACCCGGACGCCCCCTTGCAGATGCTGATTACCACCCTGGATTGGTCGGACTACGTGGGGCGGATCGGGGTGGGGCGGATCTATTCGGGCCGGCTTCGCGCGGGGCAGCCGGTGGCCCTGATGCAGGCCGGTGGCGCCGTCACCCCGGGCCGGGTGTCGCTGGTGTACACCTTCGACAAATTGGGGCGGCGCGAGGTGGCCGAGGTCACCGCGGGGGATATCGCCGCCGTGGTGGGGCTGGAAACGGTGGCGATCGGCGATACGGTGAGCGATCCGGATCGGCCCCGGGCGTTGCCCCGCCTGCGCGTGGACGAGCCCACGTTGCAGATGACGTTCGGCATCAACACGTCGCCTTTGGCCGGCCGCGAAGGCCGCTTCCTCACCAGCCGCCACCTCCGCGAGCGGCTGCTGAAAGAGCTGGAGCGCAACGTGGCGCTGCGCGTGGAGTTCGAGGAAGGGGCCGAGTCGTTTCGCGTTTCGGGCCGGGGGCTGTTGCATCTGTCCGTGCTGATCGAGACCATGCGCCGCGAGGGGTTCGAGCTGTCGATCGGCAAGCCGAAGGTGATCTTCCGCCAGGAACACGGCACGCTGTGCGAGCCGTTCGAGACGCTGGTGATCGAGGTGCCGCCGGACCGGATCGGGCCGGTGATGGAGCTTGTCGGCTCGCGGCGCGGGCAGCTCTTGGAGATGCACGGCCACGGCGATTACACGTACCTGGTGTTTTCCATTCCCTCGCGGGGGCTGATCGGGTTGCGGACCCGGCTGCTCAATGCCACGCAGGGGACGGCCGTGGTGCACCACCGTTTCGAGTGCTACAAGCCGGCCGAGGGCGAGATTCCCGGCCGGCCCAACGGGGTGCTGGTATCGGTATGTGCGGGCCGGGCCGTGGCCTTCAGCCTCGACGGCCTCCAGCAGCGGGCCGAACTGTTCATCGCCCCCGGCGACGAAGTGTACGAAGGCATGATCGTCGGCGAGAACAGCCGCAGCGGCGACATGCCGGTCAACCCCACCAAGGAGAAGAAGCTGACGAACATCCGGGCAGCGCACGCCGACAAGAACATCATCCTCAAGCCGCCCCGCGTGCTGTCGCTGGAAGCGGCCCTGGAGTACATCGAGGACGACGAACTGGTCGAGGTAACGCCCACGAAAATCCGGCTCCGCAAGGTGGTGCTTTCGGCGGCCGAGCGCCGCCGCCTGGCACGCCGGGCGGCCCAGGCGGGTATCGAATGATTGGCCCCCCTGGGACGGCGGCAGGCACAGCGGCGGGCCCGGTGCTACTCGATAGACACGCAGGCGCCAACACATGGGCAAGACTCTGGTCTTGGGCCTGGGCAATCCGCTGGTCACCGACGACCGCATCGGGCTGTGCGTGGCCGCCGCGCTTCGGCCGCTGTTGGCCGGCCGCCCCGATGTGGATGTCGAAGAGGACTACTGGGGCGGCCTGCGCTTGATGGAGCGCATGGTGGGCTACGAGCGGGTGGTGGTGATCGACGCCATCCAGACCGGCGCGCCGCCGGGCACGGTGCATCGGCTTGGGGTGGACGCGATCCCCACCCAGCGGAGCGCGTCGGCCCATGATGTGAACCTGCCTACGGCCCTGGCCCTGGGCCGGCTGGCCGGCTACCCCCTGCCGGCCGATGATGCCATCCTCCTTGTGGCGGTGGAAGCAGAAGATATACTGACCTTCGGCGATCGGTGTACCCCTGCCGTGGAGGCAGCCATCGGTCCGGCGGTGCAGTGCGTCCTGGAAGCCCTTGGCGCTTGTTCGCCGCCGGCAGATGCCCCGCGGCCCGAAGGCTCCCATTCCGGTAACTTGCTTGATCGGAGGACCACGATGATCTCCCCGGAACTGCTCCGCCGCTATCCCTACTTCGCCGGCATCGACGACGAATGCCTCAAAGCCGTGGCAATGATCGCCGAGGAGAAGACCGTGCCCGCCGGCACCCACCTGTTCAGCGAGGGCGATCCGGCCGACTGGCTGAACATCATCGTCAAAGGCGAAGTGAACATCCAGTACGTCCTCGGCAGCGGCGAGAAGCGGACCGTCGATACGCTGGTCGATGGCGATATTCTGGGGTTCTCGGCCATCGTCGAGCCATACAAGTACACGGCCGTGGGGACCGCCAGCAAAGACACCCATCTGATCGCCATCCAGGCCAAGAAGCTCCGCGAGCTGTGCGAGAAAGAGCCGCTGTTGGGCTACCGGCTGATGTCGCAGGTGGCCCGGCTGTTGGCCCACCGCCTGGAAGGGGCCCGGGTGCAACTGGCCGCCAGCGATTGATCCGCCGCTGGCCGGACGCGCCCGCCTGACTGGGCCGCACATTCCTTCAACTCCTTTTGCGCCCCATGAGGATGCTGCCATGCTCCGCGTGATGACCGCCCTGTATGGGTTGATCGTGTGTGGGTTTGGGGCGGCCGCGGCGGGCGAGCCGGCTCGCCCCCTGGCCCTGCATCCCCAGAACCCCCACTACTTGCTCTTCCGCGGCAAGCCGGCCGTGTTGATCACCTCCGGCGAACATTACGGCGCGGTGCTCAACCGCGACTTCGATTACCGCCGCTATCTGGACGAACTCCAGCGCCACGGGTTGAACCTGACGCGGACCTTCTCGGGCACGTACCGCGAGGTGCCCGGCTCGTTCAAGATCGTGGAAAACACGCTGGCCCCCGTGGCTCCCGACCGCTACGTGTGCCCCTGGGCCCGCAGCACCACCCCCGGAGCCGGCGACGGCGGCAACAAGTTCGATCTTTCCCGATGGAACCCCGAGTATTTCCAGCGGCTGAAGGACTTTCTGTCCGAGGCCGGCAAGCGCGGCATCGTCGTCGAACTCGTGCTGTTCTGCGTCCTCTACGACGACGCCCTGTGGAAAGTCAACCCCATGAACGCCGCCAACAACATCCAGGGCATCGGCACGGTATCGCGCAAGGAGGTGTATCGGCGGAAAGAGCCCAGGCTCCAGGAGGTTCAAGAGGCCTTTGTGCGCAAGGTCGTCGGCGAGCTGAAGGGGTTTGACAATCTGTACTACGAGCTTTGCAACGAACCCTACTTCCACGGCCCCGAGCGGCCCTGGAACGAGCGGATCCTGCGGGTGATCGCCGAGGTCGAGGCTGACCTGCCCGCCAAGCACCTCGTGGCCCAGAACATCGCCAACGGCTCGGCCAAGATTGTCGATCCGCTGCCGGGCGTGTCGATCTTCAACTTCCATTATGCCAGCCCGCCGGACACCGTGCCTCTGAACTACCATCTGAACAAGGTGCTGGCCGACGATGAGACCGGCTTCAAAGGAACCGGCGATTTCTGGTACCGCCGCGAGGGGTGGGAGTTCCTGCTTTCCGGCGGGGCGATCTACAGCAACCTGGATTATTCATTTACCGCCAGCCGGCCGGACGGCACCTTCGTGGTGACGACCTCGCCGGGCGGGGGCGGGGTGGAACTCCGCAAGCAACTGGCGGTGCTCAAGCGGTTTATCGAAAGCTTCGACTTCATCCACATGCGGCCGGCGCGGGATGAGGTACAGGTGGCTGCCGGCAAAGTCCGGGCCCTCGTCCAGGAGGGCCGCCAGTATGCCATCTACGTCCACGGCGGCACGCGCGCCGAACTGACGCTCCGCTTGCCGGCCGGCCGGTACCGGGCCGAGTGGATCGATACCCGTTCGGGCAACATTCGCCATACCGAATCGTTCGAGCACAAGGGCGGCCAGCGCAAGGTGGTGTCGCCCCCGTATGTCGAGGACATCGCGCTGCGGGTGAAACGTATGGGCTGATGGCCAGGCCCGCGCCAGCCTTGTAAAGGCCCAGGCGATACGCCCCGAACCGGCCAGATGTTACGCCCGAAGCCCCTGCGAAGGGCGTGGAAGTGGGGCCGTGCGCCTTGTGCCCGGCGGCACCCCGGATGCAGTGCCTAGAAGCCGCCCGCTGCCCGCTCACCCGTCACCGCATTGGGGTACGGATGGGAAAAATCCAACCCGCTTCCCAGATCGCCTGTTCATTGGCCGAAGTCCACGCTTCGCGGCCCAACCGGTACCGGCCGGCACCGCTGGTTTGCGTCGTGGCTAGCCGTACCTTAATGCCCGCGCTCCAAAGGAAAGGCGTGTTCGGAGGCAGCCGGTTGTCGAGTACCGACATCGGTTCCGACCATCGCAGTTCGAACGGCAAGCCCTTGGGGAAGTACTCGAACGGCTGCCCTGTGAACGGGTCGGCAGGCAGGCGGTCGAAATACACGCCCACCAGGCGGTCGAGCTTGTCCGGCAGTTCGCCGTGTTCCAGGCGCCATGCTTCCAGGGCCAGCCGAATCCACGTCGCACATCTGCGGGTTTCGGTCGCCGCCAGCTCCAGCACGGCAATGCGCGCAGGTGCACCAGTGCCCATCCATGATAGCAAGGTGCTCTCGGCCAGCCGCCACTCCCGCTGGCTGAACAACAAGTCAAGATCCGTATCCTGGAGGATGGGTTGTCCTTCGGCCAGCCGCTGCTCCGCTAAGCGGATGCGTTCCAGTTCCAAGCTTGTGCGCCAGTTGAGCCAGCGGATGGCCCGGGCTTGCTCCCAGGGGAGCCATCGGCCTAGCCAAAGTTGCCACATGCTATGGGGGTCAATCCGTTCCATTTGCAGGGCGGCCGGATTCCGCTGGAAAATCCCTAATTGCAGCAGGTACAGCCTGGCCCGCGCTTCGCTGTACGGGGGTGCTGCGGCCAATATCGGCGGGATGGTTTTCAGCGCCCGAGCGATATACGAAGCCTTTTGGCCCGGCCGCCGGGCCCACGCCAGCAGCCGGTCGCGCACTTGGCCCTCCAAGAAGTCCGGCTGCCAATCGAGCGTTCCGCAACGCACGTGGACGGTCATGCGCAGGGCGGCCGTGTAGTACTCCAGCGCCGCCTCGAGCTGCCCTTCCAGTTCCAGCTTTTTCGCCTGCACCAAGAGGAGATCCAATAGCGCATGGGTTCCGGAGAAAAAGCTTCCAGGCAAGGCGGGGTCGGTGCGGAAATCGGCTTCCTGGCGCCGGCAGGCTTCCATCGTTGATCGCAGCGCCTCCTGGTTGTGGGCCAAGTAGGCCGCCTCGCGGGCCGACAAGCGATCCGAGCTGGGCGGCTGTTTGTCCTCTGTTTGGAACACGGGCCGCCAGGCACGCAGGGCTCGCTGGTAGCACTCCACAGTGGCTTGGGCCTCGGGCGTTGGCGGGGCCGTGAGGGCGGCCAGGTCGATCTGGGGCGTTACCTTCGGAATCTGCTGTACCCGCACGATGGGCACCGCTACGAGGATACCAGCCATCACCACGGCAATCGGCAGCCATGCCGCCATGCGCAGCCGCCACCCGCGTCGCTCCAGCAGCCAATGGGGACTCCACAGCCACGTGGCCAACAGAAAGGCCACCGGCAAAGGGGCGACGCTCCACAGCCAGTTCAGACCCAAGAAGTCGGCCAATGCGGCCCACCCGCACAGTGTGGCCGTCAGCACCACGCTGGCCACCGCGGCCAGGATGCCGCTATGGAGGAACATCGAACAGAGTTGGCCGGCCGTATAGGCCACCACCACGAAGCCGGACACAATCGCTGCCGGCCCGGGATGCTGGCCGCGGACCAAGGCGTGGAATACGATCGAGCCGGCCACCGCGGCCGCCAACCCCGCCACAACCATTCCCCACACCAGGTGCCGGCTGAGCCAAACCAGCCGGGGCCGCACCCCGCGTTCGGCCAAGAAGCGGAAGCTCCAGCCCGCCTGATCCGCCAAAAACACCGTAGCACCGGCGATCGGAGCCACCAGAAGTAAGCCTGCCGCCACCAGG